>RFJM01000555.1 GCA_003694905.1 Caldilineae bacterium | reverse complement strand
GTGCGGGGGTGCGGGGACGCGCCCCCGCACCCCCTGTAAGGTCCGTTCATAGGGAGCCGCAGGCGAAGCAATCTCCACCCCCCCAAAATAGGAGATTGCTTCGTCGCTTCGCTCCTCGCAATGACAGGTTGTGACCACGGCGCCGCGGGCAGGGGTGGGTGCACCCTTCTCCTATAGCCACCTTGGCCGGCAGGTCCGTGCACACCTGGCTGGCGAATCGCGATACAGGGCCTGGCCGCGTTGGGTGGGAACCGTGACGCCCCCCAAAGTCGGCTACGGAGCACTCGCAATTGAGCCTTCCATAGCCGCGGATGACCACAAGGACCCGTAGGTGGGGGGCTTTGGGGGGCATAATAATCCCCCGGCCGCCCCAAGGTTGAAACGCGCACGCGTCCTATGTTGTCTTGACAAGTGAAAACATATGTGCTATTCTTTTGGCCGAAGCCAATGCCATAACCGAACATATTATCGATTCGTGTGCGGTCTCGGTCCCTTCATTAACTCCCCCCTACCGCCGCTCATGCCCGCTCTCTTAAGAGGTATCTAAACCGTGAGTCAGAACGGAAAATCAGCAGCTTTGGACACAACCCTCTCCAACCTGAACAAGCGCTTTGGAGACGGGACGATCATGAAATTGGGTGAAGCCAGCAATCTGAAAGTGGAGACCATACCCACCGGCTCCCTCGCCCTCGACATCGCTCTTGGCGTCGGCGGTTTGCCGCGCGGTCGGGTCATCGAGGTGTTCGGGCCGGAATCCTCGGGCAAGACCACCCTCTGCCTCCACGTCATTGCCGAGGCCCAGAAACGGGACGGCATTTGCGCCTTCATCGATGTGGAGCACGCGCTCGATCCCACCTACGCCGAGCGCATCGGCGTCGATGTGGACAATCTCTACATCTCGCAGCCGGACACGGGCGAGCAGGCCCTTGAGATCGCCGAGGCCCTGGTCAGGTCCGGCGCCATCGACGTGGTGGTGATCGACTCGGTCGCGGCCCTGGTGCCCCGAGCCGAGATCGAAGGCGAGATGGGCGACAGCCATGTAGGTCTGCAGGCCCGGCTCATGAGTCAGGCCCTGCGCAAGCTGAGTGGCGCCATCAAGCAGACCGACACCATCGTCATCTTCACCAACCAGCTGCGGCAAAAGATCGGCGTCATGTTCGGCAATCCCGAAACCACCACCGGCGGCATGGCCCTCAAGTTCTACAGCTCCGTGCGATTGGATATTCGCCGCATCCAGTCCATCAAGGTGGGAAGCGAGACCGTGGGCAATCGCACGCGGGTGACGGTGAAGAAGAACAAGGTGGCTCCACCCTTCCGCGTGGCCGAATTCGACATCATGTACAACGAGGGCATCTCGCGAACCGGCGACATCATCGACCTGGGTACAGAGTTCAACATCATCGAGAAGCGGGGCTCCTTCTACAGCTTCGAAGGCGCGCGCCTGGCCCAGGGCCGGGAGAACGCCAAGCAGTTCCTGGCGGAGAACCCGGACGTGGCCGACCGTATCGAGCTCCAGATCCGCGCTGCCGCCGGTCTGCCGGTACCGCCGGACTTGCTGGCCGCCACAGGCGGCGACGGGCAGCCCCGGCAGCGCGACGAGAGCGTGGAAGATCTACCCCTGGTAGAAGCCGCTGCCTGACCTACATCACTCCCGCTCTCAGTCATGCGCCGGTGCCGCGGCCGCGATCATTCACCGCGCACCTGGAGAGGCGACGTAGCGTCCGGCCAGGCGCCCGCTGGTGATGGCCCAGGCGATGTGCAGGCCGTGCCCCCAGAGCACCTGGCCACCCAGCCCGTTCTGTCCCACTGCATACAGGCCGGGAATGGGTTGCCCGGCTTCGTCCAGCACCTGAAAGCGCTCGTTGATGGCGGCCCCACCTTCGGTGGTCGTGAAATAGGCCTTGGCCGGACCCAGCAGCACCCAGCGGTCGCCCTGCAACGGCGGCTGACCGGCGGCCGTGCGCTGCCGGTTGACCTCGGCCACGGTGCGGCGCAGCACCCCGGCCGGGATGCCGCGACGGCCCGCCACCGCGTCGAGTGTGGTAGCTTGCACCGCCACATCAGGCCGCAGCCGCAGGTAGTCCTGCACATAGGCATAGGCGGTCTGTGGTGCCGTGGAGATGAAATGCGGCCAACGGCTATAGCGCTCGCACAGGCGCTCGTCCAGCAGGATGTAGGCGATCTTGCCCGGCTGCGCGGCCAGCGCGATCTCCCGTTCGGGACTGCGGCGCTCGTCGCAAAAGCGCTCCCCTGCTTGATTGACGAGGATGGCGCCGTCCTCGTGTAGCGCATCTTCGGGATGCTGCCATGTCACCAGCAGCCGGCGCACGATCTGAGCCAGAACCCAACCGGGCAGCAGGGGGTAGAGCCGGCCCAGCAGTCGCATCACGGTGGCATTCAGTGGCACCAGGCTTTGCAGCGTGCGTCCGGGCGGCGCCACAAAACGCACTTCCGGCCCGTAGGTGATGTCCATGTTCACCAGCCGCGCGCCTGCCTGTTGCGCCAGCACATGCCCGTCGCCCGTGGCATGGGGATTGATGCCCTCGATGCCCGCGAACTTCTCGCCTTTGTAGCGGGCGATGAGGGCCGGTGCGTTGGCATAATCCCCGGCGGCCAGGATCACACCGCGTCGGGCGCCGAAATGCCGGCGCCTGCCCTCGATCTCCGCTATCACACCTGTCACCCGGCCTTCGCGCGGCTCCAGCCCCACCACCGTCGCCCCCGTGCGGATGACGCCGCCGTGTTGTCGCACCCGCTCCTGCAGGGCGGCGATGTAAGCGCGGGCGCCGGGCACCACATTGTGCATGCGGGGTACCCGGTTGGGCGGCTCGGGACTGGGGCCGTGAAAGCGCAACCCCATGCTCGGTAGCCAGGCCAGTGTCTCCGCCGCGTGGGCCAGACAAAAACGGCGCAGTGCCGCGTTGTTGCGGGCCTCATACTGCGGCGGAGGAAACTTGCCGGCATCTTCGACATGGGCTTCCAGCGAATCCTCCACCCCGGCCTCTCGTTGCAGGCTCGTGCAGTTGGCCGTGAACGAGCCCACGGCAATCCCGGTCGTCCCGCCCAGCACCGGCAGCTTCTCCAACAGCAAGACCGAGGCGCCATGCTCGGCCGCGCTGGCCGCGGCAGCCAGCCCACTGCCACCGCCGCCTACCACAATCACGTCAAAATGTTCCTGCATCCTCACAACTCCTCATCCACAAGGATCGCCACCTTCACGGCCG
>RFJM01000080.1 GCA_003694905.1 Caldilineae bacterium | reverse complement strand
GGCACCGCGCCGTCGACCACGATGCCGAACAGACGCGAGACCAGGGCGCCGGCCATGAAGTAGACGATGGCCGAGGGGATGCGGGTGGACCAGGGGCGCAGAGAGGTCACCGCAATGAGGATGAGGCCCACCCCCAGGACCATGCCCCCACGCACCCGGCTCTCGATGAGCGCGTAGACCTCCGCCGGAGGCGGCGGCACCCGCGTCAGCGGACCGAACCAGCCCGGCACGACGGTCGCCACCACCCCAAGGACTGCCAGCACGATTCCCACGATGCGCACGATGGACATGGGCCCTCCCCTCCGTTGTTCCAGCCAGCCTAAGCCCACACCGCCGCCCCGCCAACCGGCCGCCGGCCCTCCACCGCCGTGGGCCCGGCAATTCGCACCCGATGACCCCAGAGGGTGGGGCGTGGGCCCGCGACTCGGTAGGCCCCGCCTCACTTCACCGTGGCCACGTGCCTGCGGGTCCTCTCGATCCGCCGGATCTTTCCCTCTCCCAACAAGATCCCCAGGATGCTGTAGCTGAGGTAGTCCTTCTGCTTTCCTCGGTAATCGCTTCTTAGGCCGAGCACACTCGCCGCATCCGCGTTGGAGATGCCCTCTGGATTGGCCTGGGCGAGCTCTAGAACCGCCTCCTTGAGCAGGCTAAGCCCGATTTGCGCCTTCTCCTGCACCCCGGTTGGAACGTTGATGTCCCGCCGGCGTTGTTGAGCCAACCCCGAGGGCATTACCCGATTGAGCAGTATGCCACCGCCCACGACCGTACCCAGTGCGCCGATCAGCTCCGCTTCGAGCTTCAGCGCCTGGGCCTCAGTCAGATCATCGGCGAGTATCGATACGATCACGTCGAATCCGGCTTCTCGTATTGCGCGAATTCGGTCGGCCTTCGCCGACCCGTCATCGACGTTCAGATGATCGAACCTTCTGGAACCAACGCCCTTACCGATGTAGAACGGCCGCGCGGGAGAGGTGCGCGGGTCTTTGAGTGCGTATACGTAATATTCTTTTCGTTCTGACATGAGGCCACTATGCTAGCAAAACGCGCAGCCACCAAACAGGACAGCTCCACGACTTGGAAGAGATCTTCGCAAACTATCCGCGCTGAAGCACCAATAGGCAAAGCCCCATTTTTTGATTAGACGTGGCCCACAAACAGCCGAGTTTGCGTAGTTCGGGGCGCCTAGGATCCATCCTCAAAAAAGTCTTGATCTACAGACTTGAGCTCATACACCGACTTCGTCGTGACGCCCACATCGTGCTCGATCATGAGGCGCGCCATGGTCTTTCCGTCAATCAATACCACACGCGGCTCTAGCCGTGAGACGTAGTCCTTGGCTTCTCTAGTAAACTCTGAGCTCGTGATGAACACGCCTTTCTTGGCCCGCTTTCCATGCAGCGCACCGACAAACTTCTGAACCTCCGGCCGGCCGACGGAGTTCGTCCACTGCTTGGCTTGAATGTAGATGACGTCCAGCCCTAGCTTGTCCTCATTGATGACCCCATCGATCCCCTCGTCCCCGCTTCCGCCAACGACCTGCGCTGCCTGCATCAGACCTCCGCCGTAGCCCATGGAGACCAGAAGCCTGACCACCAGTCGCTCGAAGAAGGCCGGCGTCGCGCCGCGCACCCGTTCGAGTAGCTCCTCAGCGAGCGCATCCTGATAGCTGGAGAAGGCTGCCTCGATTTGCTCCACCGGATCGCTCTGGTCATCCACTGGTGCGGTTGCCTTCTTCTGGCTCGCCTTCGAGCGGCTCCGTTCCCTGAACTCCCGGAACTCCTCATATCGCATCAGAAAGTCGACATCGATACGATCTTGTGTGTTGGCCAGAGTCTCGCGGCCCCGCGGGGTAATACGCACCCGCCCACGGCCTGGCGCCTCGAGAAGTCCCGCTTTCTTCAGATAGGTACGCGCCCAGCCCACCCGGTTGTCGAATATCGCCTGCTGTCCGCTGGGCAACAGCTCCGCGCGCTCCTCCCGCGACAGGCGAAAGCGTTCAGCGAGGACATCGACGCACTCCCGCAGCGTGTGCTCTCGCCCGTCGCTCAGCACCTCGAGCAGCGGCCGCATCAACGTCTGATAGTCCGGTATTCCCATCGAGCAATGCCTCCGTTGCGTCCCCATGGGAGCGGCGGGCGGGCTGCTACATCATGCCGTCTGCGGCGGTTCTCCAACGCGCCGGCGCACCCATATCCAGCCCTCTCGCTCCACTGTTTCGCGCCACTCTTTCTTAGGGGCAGCGGCATTCCCTCGCAAGAAGTCCGCGCCCGCGAGAACGCAGAGCGCCGCATCGAGCAGATCGGCATCCACGGTAGCCGCATCCTGAACCGCCTCCAGGTTGAGCTCGCCAGCCAATTTTTCAACGATCTCAACCCGCCGCGCCTGGTGTTCAGGCTTTTTATACCCTTTCGGGTTGATGCCGAGGGCTACCAGGAGTGCCGCGGGATACACCTCGATAGCGCCACAACCATCGAATTCAGTATTCCATACCAATGGTATTTCCTGACGGATTGCTACCCTCAGTTGTTCGAGACGGTTTAGCGTACTAAGCGCCGTGCGTGCGATGCGATCGGCACCGACATCGAGCGGCTTCTGGTTAAGCCGCCTGTGGACCTCACGATCCGCAACCCTGGAGAATAGAAGGGCGGCTTGTTCGCGCAGCGGCCGGCCTGCCCGGTGCCCTGCGAGTTGCTCCGCCATGGCTCTTGGCCACCCAAGAGGCGCGTCGAGGGCTAGCAACACGCGGGAGTGGCGATTGCAGACTCCGGCAATCTCATTGATAATATGTTTTTGACTCTGGCCGATGGTTACTGCTCTGATGCGGACCACATCCTCGTGGATGTCTCCCACCGCAAGCCCTGTCTTTTTGGGCTCGACAGCACAGTCGATGCCGAGGATCACCGGCTCGTTAAGTTCTCCGCATTCGAGTAAGCGCATGCTTGTCCCCCATGCTCAATTTGCCGGCAAGCGCGAACGAGATGCGGCCGGGACTAGGCGGTTGCGCGTTACACAGTCCGATGGCATCCACAGTGGCCACCTCGGCATCTTTCCCAACGAATGCCCTTCTCGAAGCACCGTTCATTCCCCGGCCTGCTTTGGTCCTTACCAGCCAATTGGCGATGTAGTGCGCATGTTACGCTTTGACAAGACCGCTGTCCGAAGACGTCACACACCGGGAAGCTGGAGACGTTCCCGAGCCCAGCCGGCTGGAGCGTCTGTGGGCCGGGCACGGCCGCGGCGCACGTGTCCCGGGTCTGTGCTCGCGCGGGGGCACGCCTAGGCGCGGTCCTTCGGGGCGGTGAACAGGACGGCAGCGTAGGTGAGGGCATAGACGGTCTGGATGCCCACCACGTCCCATTGCTCGCGCAGGGCCATTCCAAAGGTGAGCAG
>RFJM01000554.1 GCA_003694905.1 Caldilineae bacterium | reverse complement strand
GCCCACGCCTGTACCCCCCACCGCCACCCCAGGCCCACCGCCTTCTTCCTGGCCCCTTACGGTGCGCTCGCCCGATTTCGGTGCGCAGGCATTCCTCTGGTGGCGGCCCGAGACCGCGGATCGCGATCTGGGATTGCTCAAAGACGCCGGCTTCAATTGGGTCAAGCAGTGGTTTGCCTGGCAGGACATCGAGGGTGCCGGTCGCGGCCAGTACGACTGGAGCATCGCCGATCGGGTGGTAGGGCAGGTCGAACAGCACGGGCTGAAACTTCTGGCACGGGTGTCGCCCAGCGACGAAGCGTTCTGGGCCGGCGACCCACCCGAAAACGCCGACCTGTTCGCAGAGTTCGTCGGTGAACTCGCCCGCCGGTACAAGGGCCGCATCCATGCCTATCAGATCTGGAATGAACCCAATCTGGCACGCGAGTGGGGCAACAAGAAGCCCGACCCCGCCGGCTATGTGCGGCTCCTGGGCAAAGCTTACCGCGCGATCAAGGCCCAAGACCCCGACGCCATCGTCATCACCGCCGGTATGGCGCCCACCACCGCCGACATCGACATCGCCATGTACGACACGAAATTCTATCGGTTGATGTACGAGGCGATGGGAGGCAATAGCGACGGATACTTCGACATGCTGGGTGTTCACGGGGCCGGATATGCAGTGGCGCCCGAGACCGACCCCGCCTCCATTGCCGCTGACCCCAAACTCTACAACAACGACCCCAGCCCACCCGAGCGTCTGCGAGTCTATTCCTTTCGGCATGTCGAAGACATACGCCGCATCATGGAGGAATACGGCGACGCGGACAAACAGATCGCCATCCTCGAGTTCGGCTGGACTTTCGACGACCGGCCCGACAGTCCCTACTACTGGCACGGCGCGGGTGCGGGCATCGATATGTTCGTGCAGGCAGACTATCTGAAACGCGCCTACCAGTGGGCGGAGCAGCACTGGCAGCCCTGGATCGGCATCATGTCCCTCATCTACATGCCGGATGCTGCCTGGACGCCCGAGACCGAGCAATACTATTGGTCCATCATGGATCCCAGCCCGCCGGGCCAGACCTTCTGGCGGCCGGCCTACATCGAGCTGTGTATCTATCTCAACTCGATCCAGGGCCGCAGCTGCAAGTACGACCCTAACCGCTGACCCAACCCAAATCCCCTTGATCGTATTACCCTCGCGGCGCACGCAGACTCCTCTGATGTGCGCCGCGAATCTTTCCTGACCCACAGGCCGGACGCGCTTACCCGCCACCCGGCCGTCGTACACATGGCCGGCCGGCCAGGTCGATATGAACCTGTCGGACCTGACCTGTGCAGACGGTGGGTTAGTCCCGCTTTACGAGATCGGGCAAAATTGTAAGGTAGGGGGCGTTACTTTTGAGAGCGGTTATCGTCGGGAAAAGTGACGGCCGGTGAACACGAACGGCCGGGAAGTGGCGCCACAACCGAACTACCTCCCCACATGCTTTCGTATGCCCTCCTCCTGGCCGGCTTTGACCTGGTCATCTGGCCAGGGATGAAACCCGACCTGTGACCAGGCCAAGAACTGTACGATGGCCTGTTTCCCGGCTCGCCGGTTGGTGCTACACTGTAACCAAGCACCCATTGAGAATCAGCGGAGGGTTCGATGGGTTGTCGAACCCTCCGCCAGGGCAGTCGTGTGCAGGGGAGTTTGTTCTCCTGGCTAACTGAATATGTTCCCCCTGGCCGGATATTCCCCCCTCCCTGCAGGAAATCCGCTCGACTTCGACATCCCTTTCACCGATTCTCCTATCATTGTAGGAGGACAGGATCATGAATACCCGCCAGGTCATCCTACATCTCCTTCTTATCTTAGCTCTGGTGACGCCGTTGCTTCTCATACCGGGTGCCGGCTACGGCGACACGCTACAGGTGCGTCGGCTGAACAATCCCAGCGCGACTTGTATCGTGATTCAGCCCGATGCCGCGTCCGGCAAAGATGCCTCCATATCCTTCAAGAAGCCGAACAACAACTATGGCACGGATGACAAGTTGAAGGTAGACTCGGAGCTCTTTGACCGCTGGCGTAGCCTGATTCAGTTCGACCTGAGCTCGGTGCCACCGGCCTCGACTATTGTGTCTGCTACGTTGAGTATGTATTTGGACAAGTCGAAAGGCTCGCAGACGGAATCCATCGAGGTGCATCGCGTGACCGCGAGCTGGGATGAGGCGACCGTGACCTGGAACTCTGTGAGCGGAGGGCAGTACGATCCGACCATCGTCGACTCGATAGTCGCGGGTAACAAGGGCTGGAAGCAGTGGGATGTGCAAACGCTGGTCCAGGAGTGGATTGACGGCACATACTCCAACTACGGCATGATCCTGCTCTCACCTTCTAACAGCGGGAACAACGAAAAGAAGTTCATCAGCAGTGATAGCAACAAGGCCGACAAACGACCTAAGTTGGAGATCTGCTATGACACCTTGCAGCCGAGTGTAACGATTACCAAGTCCATTGTCTCGCCTGCCAATCGCAACATTTTCCTGGTCGGGGAGACGGTGACCTTCGATGTGGTCATCGAGAATACGGGCGCCACCACGGTCACCTATCTGCCGATGCGAGACGATTTCGACAATACCTGTCTCAGCTACTCGTCAAAAGGATCCTCGCCCGCGGAGGATAGCTATAGCAACAGCTCGGGCCAGATCAATTGGTACGATCTGGTGGCTTCCAACGGAGATACGGGCCTCTCGCCGGGAGAGATGTACACGACCACGGTGAGCTTTACCGTCGGGGGTACGAGCAACAGCGGCTTCAACGAGGCCACGGTCAGCGGCGCCTACGATGAATACGGGCACAGCGTGGCCACGACCACCAGCAACACCGTCAACTTTACCTGTATGAATCCGGGCAGCCTGGAAGTGACCAAGGTGGTGAACTGGAACGGGGTGACACCCGACACCGGGCAGACGTTCGAGATCTGCATCACGGGCGCCTCCTATCCCTCCGGCAACTGCCAGAACGCGGACTACGACGGCGGCGTGCTGAGCTGGAGCAACCTGATTCCGGGCGTGTACACGGTGACCGAGACCTCGCCGGGTGTGGAGT
>RFJM01000553.1 GCA_003694905.1 Caldilineae bacterium | reverse complement strand
GTGGTGGGCTCGGTGTTGGGCTTGAACGCGGCCTATCGGGGAGGCTGGTGGGATCAGGTCATCATGCAGATTCTGGATGCCATGGTGGCCTTTCCGGCTATCGTGCTCTATCTGGTCATCATCACCGCCTTCGAGCAGGGTGACATCGTCGTGATCTTTGCCATCACCGTCACCGGTGCGCCGGGGGTGGCCCGTCTGGTGCGCAGCCTGGCCCTCGATATCAAGACCCGCGACTACATCCGGGCCGCGGAAACGCGAGGCGAGCGAGCCAGTTACATCATGTTCCGTGAAATCCTGCCCAACGCCAAGGGCCCCATCCTGGTGGATGCCATGTTGCGCGTGGGCTACGCCATTTTTGCCATCGGGACCCTGGGCTTCCTGGGCGTGGGGCTGCCGCCGCCAGACCCGGATTGGGGTAACATGGTCAACGAAGCACGGCGCTTTATCTTCCTCAACCAGTGGGCCGTGATTCCGCCCGCGGTAGCCATCGCCTCTCTGGTCATCGGCCTGAATCTCTTTGCCGACGGCATGCGCGAGGAGCTTACCCGCTATCAGAAGTAATCCACACCATACCTTCACCGAGTAACCTATGACAACGGCAACCCTGGACTGGAACATCCTGGAAACGGCAAAGGGCCCCGGCCCCGTGCTCAAGGTGGAAAACCTGGCCGTGGCTTACCGCGTGCGCGGGGGCGAAATCGAAGCCGTACAGGATGTCTCCTTCGAGATCCACCGCGGCGAGTCCCACGGCATTGTGGGGGAGTCGGGCTGTGGCAAGAGCACCGTGGCCTGGTCTATCGTCAATTTCCTGGGCGCCAACGGCTACGTCAAGAGGGGCTCCATCAAGTTCCTGGGGCAGGATCTTGTGGGCAGGAGTGAGGAGGAACTACGACGTCTGCGCGGTGACCAGATCGCCATGGTCTACCAGGATCCCATGCAGGCACTGAACCCCTCCATGCGGCTCGGGGACCAGATGAAGGAGGTGCTGACCGTCCATCGCGGGATCGGCGATGAGGAGGCCGAGAAGCGCTGCATCGAGATGCTGGAGCGGGTCTACATGCCCGACCCGGCCAATGTGATGAAGCGTTATCCTCACCAGATCTCGGGTGGCCAGCAGCAGCGGGTGGTCATCGCCATGGCCCTGCTGAACAACCCCGCTCTGCTCATCATGGACGAACCCACCACGGCCCTGGATGTGACGGTGGAAGCGGCGGTGCTGGACCTCATCGCGGATCTGCGGCGGGATTTCGACACCGCCATCATGTACATCACCCACAATCTGGGGGTTGTGGCTCGGGTATGCAATCGCGTGGGGGTCATGTATGCAGGAGAGATGGTGGAGCGTGGCACCGTACAGCAGATCTTCAGCCGCCCCCGGCATCCTTATACCCAGGGGCTGATCCGCTGTGTGCCCAAGCTGGGTGCCGACAAGGCCAGCAGCGTACTCTACCCGATTCCGGGGCGGGTGCCGCCCCCCAACAACCGGCCCGTGGGCTGCATCTTCAACCCCCGCTGCGATTATGCTCGTGACCGCTGCCTCGAAGAGCGTCCCCAACTTCGCACCCTGCCCGACGGCGTACAGGTTCGCTGCCACTTCGCAGAGGAGATCGATCCCAGCCAGTGGACGCCCTCTCAGGACATCGAGCTCCCTTCCCTGGAAGGCCGGCCTGAGGAGGGAGAACCCATCCTAAAAGTTCAGGGCCTGAGGAAATACTACGATGTCGTCGGCAACTCACTCAAGGACATCCTGGGGCTGACGCCGAAGCGTAAGGTCCAGGCTGTGGAAGATGTCAGTTTCACCGTGCGCCGGGGCAAGACCCTGGGCGTGGTCGGTGAATCGGGTTGCGGGAAAAGCACGCTCATCAAGACCCTCATCGGCCTGGAGAAGAGCACCGATGGCCAGGCTGAGTTCCTGGGCATCGATATCACCGGAGATCTCAAGGAACGCCCCCTGGAGGTGATCCGGGAGCTGCAAATGGTCTTCCAGAATCCCGATTCGACCATGAATCCCTCCTACACCGTAGGCCAGCAGATCGCCAGACCTATGCAGCGGTTCAAGACGGTGCCCAAGGAGCGCATCCGCGAAGAGGTCATCAAGCTGCTGCGGGCCATGCGCCTGGACGAGAGCTACTACGACCGCCTGCCTCGCCAACTCAGCGGCGGTGAGAAGCAACGCGTGGGTATTGCCAGGGCTCTGGCCAGTCGTCCCGATCTGGTACTGTGCGACGAGCCGGTGAGCGCCCTGGACGTTTCCGTGCAGGCTGCCATCCTCAATCTGTTGCTCCAGGTCCAATATGAGTTTGACACCACCATGATCTTCATCGCCCACGACCTCAGCGTGGTGCGTTTCTTCTCGGACGACGTGGCCGTCATGTACCTGGGCCAGATCATGGAGATCGGCCCGGCGGAGGCCATCTATGCCCCGCCCTATCACCCCTACACCGAGGCTCTGCTCTCGGCCGTGCCTATCCCCGATCCGAGCATTCAGCAGAAGCACATCCGGCTCGAAGGTACCGTGCCCAGCGCCATGAACCCGCCTTCGGGCTGCCGCTTCCATACCCGTTGTCCTCGTCGCCAGCTTCTCCCTGACGGCGGAAAGATCTGCGAGGAGCAGATACCCCCCTGGCAGGATGCCGGCGGAGGACATCGCATCTTCTGTCATATCCCCCTGGAGACCTTGCGCACCTTCGAACCTGTCGTCTTGATGGATAACGAGGAGTAGGCCATGCTAGTCAAAGACATCATGACGCGGCATCCCATCATGGTCGCGCCCGAGACACCGGCAGCCGAAGCCCAACGCATCATGGCGGAGAACCATATCCGGCACCTGCCCGTGGCGGGGAGCGGCAAGCGGCTGTTGGGTCTGATCACCCGCCAACGCCTGGCCCTGAAACCGGAGAATCTGGCCAGCCTGAATGTGTGGGAGATCTCGCGGCTCTTGGGCAGCCTGACCGCAGAGCGCGTGATGCTGAAGGCAGAGCACGTCTATACCATCACCCCCGACAAGACGGTCGAACGGGCCGCGCACATGATGACAGACCACAAGATCGGCTGTCTCCCCGTCCTGGAAGACAACGTGGTGGTGGGCATCATCACCGAAGCAGACCTGTTGCAGGCTTTTCAGGTCATGTTGGGCCTGCCCGCGCAAGGGGTGCGGGTCACCGTGCGGGTACCCAATCGCACGGGCGAATTCAACAAGCTGATGACCCGCGTGGCCGAGAAAGGATGGGGCGTGTTGGGCATCGGCAGCTTTCCCGCGCGCAAGCAACCCGATTTCTACGACATTGTGCTCAAGATCCCGCGGGTCGGTATCACCGAAGTGCGGGAGGCCCTGGCCACCATCCCCGATCAGGAAATCGTGGACATCCGCGAGGTCGTTTGAGCACGCAGCCCGTCCTCACCGATGTGCTCTTCCTGGCCGCGGCGAAGGGGCTGCCCGCCGTGTCCTCGTTGGGCCTTGTGGTGGACGGCAAGAAACTGGCCTGGGGCACCGTGGTCGCAGCGGACGACACGGCCGGGGGATCGACCGGGCTGGAGCAGCTCGTAGTCGAGGTGCTTGCACCCGCCCTGAGAGGCGCGGAGCTGGCGGGGTTGTCCGAGCTTTTGCGGCGGGTGGCAGCACTACGCTATCACGCGGCAGGGGCCGTACCGGCAGCCACGGCTGAAGAAACGCCGCTGCCGAAGCCTCTGCTTCTGGCTGTGGGCGAGGCGTTGTTGGCGGCTCTGGCCCATGCCGAGGACTGCACCCCGGCCGAAGTGCTGGCCCGAGCATACGGTCTGGCCCTGCCGTCCGCACCGCCACCTCTGCATGTCGAACTAGACACTCACCGTCCCCTGGATGATCTGCCCCGCGGAACGAGTTCGGTGGCCTCGGTGGGCTACCGAACGCCGGCGGGTCCGCCGGCGGAGATGCTGGGTGAGGATGGTGTCATCT
>RFJM01000079.1 GCA_003694905.1 Caldilineae bacterium | reverse complement strand
CCCTTGCCGATCCGCGATACCCGGCCTTCCTCTTGTCCTTTCCGCTCTTCCCTGCTATCCTTGCAGCAACAAATCCTTCCCCATCTAGAGGAGACTTGACCATGACCACCCTTCCCGAACCCTATCGCCGCTTCCAGCAGGACCATGCCGAGATCTGGCAGGCCTACGATGCCTTGGGCAGCGCCGTGCATGGCGCGGGCCCTCTGGACCCGCAGCAACGCGCCCTCGTCAAGCTGGGCATGGCCGTAGCTTCCCAGCGCGAAGGCGCCGTGCACGCCCACGTGCGCAAAGCCATCGAGGCCGGTCTCAGTGCCGAAGCCATTCGCCACGCCATTTTGCTTGCCGTACCCACCCTGGGCTTCCCCGCCACCATGGCCGCCCTGTCCTGGGCCGAGGACATCCTCGACTGACGTTCGTTGTATGACACGACCCATTCGCATCTTCCTCGCCGACGATCATGCCGTCCTGCGTGCAGGCCTCAAAGCTTTGCTGGACGCCCAGGAGGACATGCAGGTTGTTGGCGAGGCCGAGGACGGCATATCCTGCGTGCGGCAGGTAGCGGTTCTCCAACCCGACGTCGTGCTTCTCGACATCAACATGCCCCGTTGCAACGGTCTGGAGGCCCTCGAACAGCTACGGGAGAAATCCCCCTCCAGCCGCATCCTCGTTCTCACCATGCACGACGACGCCATGTACTTGCGGCAGGTCCTCCGCTCTGGCGGCGCGGGATACGTCCTCAAACAGGCTGCCAGCGAAGAACTTCTCTCGGCCATCCGTGCCGTTTACGGCGGTGGTGTATACCTCCATCCCCAACACACGAAAATCCTCTTGGAAGAGGAGCTTGATACCCACAGATCCGAGGAATTCGGCATTGCCAGCTCCCGTGTCGAGCGGTACCAGAGTTTGAGCGAGCGCGAGGCCGAAGTCTTCAGACTCGTGGCCCTGGGCCATCGCAATAGCGAAATCGCTCAGATGTTGAACCTCAGCGTCAAAACCGTCGAGACCTACAAATCCAGGCTTATGCAAAAGTTGGGCGTGCGCAGTCGGGCAGCACTGGTGAGACTGGCATTGGAACTGGGAATCCTGGTCGAAGAGGACTAGACGGCCGAGTCTGCTCCATCCCTCGGCTCTTCCACCGGCACCTCCACATACACCGTTGTGCCGTCGCTACTACTCTCGATATCCATATGGCCGCCTACCAATTCCGCGCGCTCGGCCATGCCGTGGATACCAACACTGCGACCTTCGCGGCGCGCCTGCGCCGGATCGAACCCCCGGCCGTCGTCCTCAATGATAGCTTGAACGCTGCCGTTGCGGCGTAATACCAGGACACTGATGGTGCTGCAACCGCTGTGCCTGGCCGCATTCGTCATGGCCTCCTGGATGATCCGGTAGAGCGATGTCTCCACGGGTGGCGGCAGCCGTTCAGGCAGATCACAGTGGACGTCCACCATGATTCCCGGATAGAGCTGCTCGAACTCCTCGCAATAGCGCTCCAGCGCCGCGCTCAGTCCCAGATCATCCAGCACACTGGGCCGCAATTGTCGGCTCAACAAACGCACCTGTTCCAGCGTCGCCGTCGCGAACCGGCGCAACTCTGCCAGATGCTCTTCCATCGCCGCGCCGTTCTCCACCTGGTGGGCCAGCTTCATCCCCACGATCAGCGACGTGAGCGACTGTCCCACGCCATCGTGCAGCTCGCGAGCGATTCGTTTGCGTTCCTCCTCCTGCGCGGTGATGAGCTGTTCCAGCAGGCGGGTACGCGCCGCCTCCTTCTCCCACAACGCCTGCCGGCTGCTCTCCAAATCGCTCACCATCTGATTGAAAGCGTCGGCCAGATCCCCGATCTCATCATCGGCCCAATGCGGTGCACGTACCGAGAGATTGCCTTTCCCCACTTCACGTGTCGTCGAGACCAGATCCAGGATCGGGCGTGTCAACAGCCACGTCAGCAGCATTGCAGCCAGAATCCCCACCACCGCCACGGCCAGCGTCGTAAGCAGCATCTGTCCCGTGACTGCATTGATGACGCTGTGCAGCCTCGTCTCCGTCAGCCCCAGATGCACGGTTCCCGATCTGCCCTCGAAAATGGGGGCAGCAAAATCATGGACAATACCTTCCTCGCTCTGAAACACCGTTTTGACAACAGGCGTCTGCGAATCCGTCGCTTGGCCCTCTGCTTCAAGGTTCAACAACCCCACCGGAAAGCCGGCATCGCCAAACGTGTGGACCAGTACCTCTCCGTCTGGTGTCAGCACATAAGCATAAAGCGCATCGGGATGGTTCGCCACCGTCTCCGTCAGCAACTGATAGAGAGCATAATTATCATTGAGCAAGATCGGATCCGCACTGCGGGCGGCCAGGTCACTGGCTACCGACACGCCCCGGCTCTCCAGTTCCACGATGAAAACACGCTCCATCACCGCCCGCACCTGTAGTGTGACCCCCAGCCCCAGGATCGTCGTCAGCGTGAGCACAATACCCAGGATCTTGGTTCGTACACTGACGCCGCCGGCCAGCGCCCACGCCCGTTCCAGCAATCGTTGCAAGCGGGAATAGGACCCGTGTTGCTGGCCGAACATCAGCGCATCACCCCCGTTTCGGAGATCAGCTTGCGGATGGCCTGATAAGCGTCATCGGAAATCGGCACGAAACGATCGATACCCAGCTCCGACAGAATAACGCGGCCTTCCACGTCTTCGTGCATCGAGAGCAAGAGTTCTCGCAGGCGTACCTTCTGTTTAGGCGGCAGATCTGGCGGTACCACTACCGGTGGAATGCCGAAGGCCGGCGAGCGATGAATGACCTTCAACCTGGCTTCCAACTCGGGTTGCCGGCGAATCGCATAATCCAGCACCAGGCTATCCACCGCCGCACCGTCGGCTATTCCTGCCGCAACCGCCTCGATGGCCCGATCGTGGCTATAGGTAAAAAAGGTGCGGCCGAAAAACTCATCGGGCTGATACCCGAGCTGTTTCACCAGGTACGACGGATACACACGGCCGCTGAAACTCATCGGGTCCGTAAACGCAAACGTCTTGCCCTGGAGATCGGCTATGCTCTGCGCCGTGCTGCTGGCCGGGACTATCAACTCCGAGTAATAGACCAGCTCGCCGTTGATCTCGGGCGCAGCCAGCAATTCCATGCCAAATCGATCGTGTCCATCGATATAGGCACTGGTACATACAAAAGCCAGGTCCACCGCGCGACTGGCAACAAGCTCATTGACCTCCGCGTAGGTGCGCCGCTGTACCAGTTCTACCGGCCGGCCCAGGTGCCTGCCCAGATACTCTGCCAGATCCGAATAGCTCTCCACATTGCCTTGGGGACTGATGATGGCTGCGACGGCCAGCCGGAGGGGAACGATTTGTGATGCCCGAGTCGCGGGCAAGGGAGTACGCACACTCAGATCCACATACGGGAGACTATCCGCGCGCGCCGTACTGCAACCGGTAAGCAAAACCGCGGTCAGCAGAAACATGAGCACCGGCAGCCATCGCGGTGCAACTTGACGTGAGGAGATAGAGTTGGGCTTCATGAACGATTTCCGTGAAACAACGCTCACCGTCGTAGCTCCCGCCTGCGGGATCGACAACGGCGCGAGCGTTTTGCGAGCTCATTGTAGCAGGATTTTCTCCAGTGTGCACCAGAACACCCCCGCTGCCAATGACATTCGTCATACTCGCCTGCTTCAGAACAAACTCAACTGCTCGGCCTGCGGCTCCTTCCGGCGCTTACTGTGACCCTCCATCTCCTTCAGTTCCAGCAATGCCTCTTCGATGTCATTTACGAAGCGGCTGGGAGGATTCTGCACGTAGCGGCCGTAGAGAAAGCGCCTGCGCGCGTGGGTGAGCACCAGCCTGCGCCGGGCCCGCGTCATCCCCACATAGAACAGCCGGCGTTCCTCCTCCACATTCGGTTGTTCTCCGGACCGCATATACGGAACCACCCCTTCCTCGCACCCCACCAGAAAAACCACCGGAAACTCCAGCCCCTTGGCTGCGTGTAGCGTCATCAGGGCCACTCGATCCGCGCGTGGATCGTAGAAATCGCTCTCCGTTCCCAGCGCCGTCATCTCCAGAAACCCCACCAGATCCCGGCCGAACGCCTCGGCGCGCTGCACCACCTGCCCCAGCACATCCTTGTCCAGTCCTAGCGTTTGCCCAAATCGCTCAACCAGATCGCTCACCTTGCCGTCGGACGAGAGGCCTGATAGGCGCTCTGCGTCCTCACCCAGCGCGGCCCGATGGAAGGCAGAGTGGGGACAGACCCGCAACCACAACCCCGCCAGCAGTCTGCGTACTTCCTCGCGGGCGAACAGCGGCGTCTGCCCCACCGTCTGATAGGGAATACCCGAACGTTCGAACGCTTCTATCAGCGGTCGCGCCAGAGCGTTGAGCCGGTACAAGACCGCAAAATCGCCAAAGGAATACACCATCGGCACCGTATCATCTCCCACTCGCCCCGAATCCAGCGAGAAGTAACTCGTCCCGCCGATCATCTGCTCGATCTGGTGCACCACATACTCTGCCTCGGCCCGGTCGGTGGGCGCCTGATACACCTCCAGCCTTACTTCGTCCGCAAACTCCGAGAACAACTCCAGGGCCTCCCGTTCCGGGTTGCGCGCGATGACCTGCTGTGCCGCCTGCAAGATCATCTGGCTCGAGCGGTAATTCTGGTTGAGGTGAAGCCGAACGGCCTGGGGATAGTCCTCCTCGAACCGCAGGAAATAGCGGTAGTCGGCTCCTCGGAAACCGTAGATAGCCTGGTCCGGATCACCGATGACACAGAGATTGGCTCCGTCTGCCGTCAGCAGTCGCAGTAACCTGTACTGCATGGCGTTGATGTCCTGGTACTCATCTACCGAAATCCAGCGATACCTCTCATGAATTCGCGCCAACACCTCCGCGTCGCTTTCCAGAAGTTGTACGCTCAGGACGATGAGATCGTCGAAATCCACGGCATGGGCTTCCCGCAAAGCAGCCTCATAAGCATCAGCCAGTCTTTTCACTTCCCCGTCCAACGACTCCTCCGCACCATTCTTGCGCGCCGAGATAGCCGCCAGCAGCCGTACCAGCTCTCGTTGACCTTGCCCGTTCGTAATCCGTTTCAATAACGCCAGCCGTTCAGCTTCGTCCAGGATCACAAACTGGGAGTCCAGCCCCAAGCGCCGGCCGAACTCGCGCAGCAGCATGGCCCCGAAGGCGTGAAAAGTCTTGATGGTGATCCGGGCCGCGGTTTCCGCTCCTACCATCTTCTGCAGGCGAGAGGACATTTCCTCGGCCGCCTTGTTGGTGAAGGTGATGGCCAACACCGACTCGGGGGAGACCCCTGCCGTGCGGATCAGATAAGCGATGCGGGCCGTGAGCGTTCGCGTCTTGCCCGTGCCCGGACCCGCCACGATAATAAGCGGCCGGTCGATGGTCTCCACCGCGCGTCGCTGCGCCGGATTCAGCTCGCGGTCGGGCGAGAACGATGGTCGGGGCGGCTGAGCCGGCCTGGGCACGGGTGCCGGTGGGGCTTCGGACCGCGTCAGCCCGCCAATCCCACCCTGCACCTTCCGCGCTGTCTCACTACTTCCAGGCTCCCCGCTCTCTATCGCCGGCGCAACCTCTTGCAAGGCCTCGCCGAATAACCCCAACTGTTGCGAGTACACGGTCTCTTCGCCGTCGAACAGCTTGATAACGCCGTATTCTCCGTCGAATCCTGCGATGGCCGTCACCTCTCCTCGCCGCATGCGGCCGATGCCCGCGGCCAGCTTCTCGCCGGCCACTCTGGCCACATCCTCCAGCGGCAGATCCAGCAGGATACGCAACTCCGGCCCCAGCGCTGCCAGCAACCGCTCGTATTCAGCGGCCACCTTCTTGCTGCCCGCACCGACATCCATCAACTCGCCCAGGATCTCGGGCAGCGGGATCAGACTGTAGAATGGCATGGCGTTTGGCTTCGGCTCTCCCTCCGCGCGGTCCGCCAGCTCCTCCACCCGATGATACACCCCTATCGTGACCGGCTTACCGCACACCGGGCAGATGCCCTCATGCGCCAGCGTCACCGCGGGCTTCCAGTTGATCCCGCATTTGCGGTGCCCGTCATGATGGTACTTCCCCTCTTGAGGGAAGAATTCGATGGTTCCCAGGACGCGCTGCGGGTCGCCATCGCGCAAGGCCGCGAAGATCGCATCATACGACAACTCGCAGTCGAATAACGTGGCCTCGCGCGCCAGTTTGGGCGGCGAGTGCGCATCGGAATTGCTCACCAGGGTATAACGGTCCAGACCGGAGACACGCCAGTTCATCGGCGGGTCGGAGGAAAGCCCCGTCTCCAGCGCGAAGATGTGCGACGTCAGATCATCAAAGCATTCTTCCACCGAATCATAACCCGATTTCGAGCCCAGCAAGGAAAACCACGGGGTCCATACATGCGCGGGAATCAGGTGACAGCGCTCATCGACTTCCAGGATGATCTCCAGCAGATCGCGCGAGGGCAGGCCGAGAATAGGGCGTCCGTCCGAGCGGATGTTGCCGATTTTCTCCAACTCGGTCTGGATCCCGGCTACCGTCTCCAGCGAGGGCGCAAAGATCACATTGTGTACTTTGCGCGTACGTCCCTTTTTCTTGTAGATGTTGCTGATTTCTCCGGCCAGCAAGAAGCGGACTTCCCTCCGGCACGCGGTTGGTACTTCGGCCTGTACCTGCTGCATGATTTCGGGTCTCAGCCGGAACAGGCCCGGCTCCGCGGGTTCCAATTGCTCCTGCAGTTCTCGCAACCACCCCGGATGCGCGATATCGCCCGTGCCCACGATATCCACGCCCTTCAACTGTGCCCATTTGGCCAGATGGTAGAGATCCAGATCTTTGCTGGTCGCCCGCGAGTAGTGGGAGTGGATGTGGAGATCCGCGACAAGGCGAGTCATGGTGCTACTCTCAAGTCGACCTGGTTGTTCTCTGGTGTGGCTCTCCCATTTCACTTGCCGGTTCGGCTAAGGCACCGATTGCTCGCGGCTCAACAGCACATAAATGAGCCGGCCCACGGCGGCGAGAATGCCTATGATCACCAGCACCAGTAAGCAAACCGTGGGCGTGAGCAATCGGCTCAGGAAAGCGCTGCCGGCGCCCGCCTCTGGGGTCGGGGTTAGCGACGTGGGGACGGGCGTGAAAGGCGTCGGTGAGACGCCCGCCAGAGGAGTGCCGGCGGAAATGACCGTCGCAGCGGCCGTAATCGTGACCTGTGCCACCACACCCGGTGTCTCCGCAGCAGGCGGCAGCGCACCCCCGGTGATGACCGCTGTGGCGGTGGGGGTGTGGGT
>RFJM01000552.1 GCA_003694905.1 Caldilineae bacterium | reverse complement strand
CCCCCACACCAACGGCGACGTTGACCCCCACGCCCAATCCCGAAGCGACGGCTACGGCCATTGCGAAGGCGACGGCCGCTCGCAAGGCTACTGCTACGGCACGGGCCAAGCGCAGACGCCGGCGCACACCCACCCCCGCGCCTCTGACAGGCCGTATCGCCTTCCCCGTGTTCAACGACGGGCCTGGGGTGTACGACGTCTACATTGCCAACATAGACGGCTCCAACATGCAGCGCCTGCTGCACCAGGCGAGCCAGCCCGACTTCAGCCCGAACGGCCAGATGTTGGCCTTTCGACAGTGGAAGAGTGATGAGCGCGGCATAGCCACCATCAATTTGGACGGTTCCAACTACCAGCGCCGAACCCACTATCTCGAAGACAGCTCCCCGCGCTGGTCACCCGACGGGGGCAGGGTCGCCTTCTTCACCCGTCGTGAGTTCGACCGGCAGTCACGGCTCTACTGGTACGGCGTCTTCGGTCTGGAGGAAGTGCCTCTGTTTAACCAAGGCGTCAACGTATTTGGTGAGATGCCAAGCTGGTTGCCCGATGGCCGCATCCTCTATCGGGCCACCTATCCCCACATCGGGCTGGCCGTTGTCAACAGCGATGGCAGCAACATCGTCATCCTCATTGACGACACGCAAGCCACCGCGCCGGCCGCCTCACCTGATGGCAAGCGCATTGTCTACATGTCTCATAAGGATGGCAACTGGGAGATCTACGCGGCCGACAGCGACGGCAGCAACATCGTGCGGCTGACCAACAACGGAAGCAACGACGGCCTGCCGGTGTGGTCGCCCGACGGGACCCGCATAGCCTTCGTGAGCGACCGCAGCGGTCAGTGGGCCATCTGGGTGATGAACCCGGACGGCAGCGGGCAGCAACAGCTCTTCGCGCTGCCCGGTTCTATCGACGGCCGGGTGGAAGGTGAGTCGCCCGAAGTCTCGCGTGGCTGGACGGAAGAAAGCATATCCTGGACGCGATAGAAGACAACAGGTGCAGCTTCGCACGCCCGCCGACATGCGAAGCTGCACCACGGCTCCAACATTCCCATGTCGCAAGAACCTGTGGCCTTGCGGCCACCGTCTCTCCCGCCGCCGTCACCTGCCCGGGCTTTCCCCTGGCTCAACCTGTTGCTCTTCGCGCTCACGGTGCTCAGTACCGTCTTCGTGGGGACGTTCCTGGCCGTGCAGGGGCTCTTTGGCCATCAGTTGCCGGCTTTGTTTTCAGGGGTGTTGTTTTCGGCCACCTTGTTGCTGATATTGGGAACGCACGAACTGGGGCATTACTTTATGGCTCGGCTGCATGGGGTGGACGCCAGCCTGCCCTACTTCATTCCCGTTCCCTTCGGGCTGGGCACCTTCGGCGCCTTCATACGTATGCGCGGGCCCACACCCAATCGCCGCGCCCTCTTTGACGTTGGCCTGGCCGGACCGCTGGCAGGGCTGTTGGTAGCGGTGCCGCTCTTCTTCGCCGGCTTACTGCTGGCGCCCGTGGGGTATAGCCGCCAGCTCTTCGGTGACAGCATTCTCGTGCGTATGCTCCTGCTGGTGGCACGAGCCTGGCGCGATGTGCCACAGGGCCATCATCTGTTGCCCCATCCCATCAGCTTTGCTGCCTACATCGGCCTCTTCATTACCGCGGTCAACCTCTTACCCGTGGGCCAGTTAGACGGGGGGCATGTGGCCTATGCGCTGCTGGGCCGCCGAAGTGCATATCTGGGCGTGGTCACCATCATCTTCCTGGTCGTGCTGGGATGGGTTTCGGGCTGGGTGTCATGGTATGTATGGGCGGGACTCATCTTCCTGGTCGGGGTGCGGCACCCCCCAACCGTCGACGATAAACCCCCACTGGACCCTGCCCGCAATCTGCTGGGGCTGGTGGCAATGGTCACCTTGCTGATGCTTTTTGCGGCCGATCCCTTCCCTCTCTTTCGCTGAGCGGGCCGTTCACTCACCCACCCAACGTTCGATCAGCGAGAGGAGGCCCCACAGAAATAGGATAACGCCTGCTCCCGGAACGAGACAAAGCAGCCCCGTGATCAGCGCTGTCCCCCCGTAGATGAGATAGATCAGAAAACCGCCGAAAATCAGCAGGGTGCCGAGCACCAGGAGCAAGAGTTGGCGCTCGGTACGCCGTCTTTCGCGACGATAGTCCGTGGGTGGCCGCGGCTGCTCCGCGCTCATGGCCTGCGGTTCCAGATGCGGCTAGGATTCACCCGCGTCCTCTTGCCCGGTCGAAGAGGAGCCTCCGTTTTCAAACTCCATGCGTTCGGCTACGCCCGGCCCGGCCTGATAGTTGTCCAGGAGGCTGCGCGGCCGGAGCGTGTAGGTATAGATGAAGATGTCCGGGTTAATGGGCGATACTTCCAGGCTGGCGCTATCGTATTCGTGCAGCAAAGCCGCGGCCCGACCACTCGGCTCGGTTGCCGGACTCTCTACGTCGGTTTTACCGCGTCGCGAACGTCGGCGACGACTACGCTTGCTGGCGGTTGTTGAGGGCTCGGCTGCCTGCACTTCGGCGGGTGCAAGGTGGCGTTCCGATTTCGGTTTGCGGGATCGAGATCTGCGCCGTCGTCGGCGGGTTGTCTTCTTGCTGGATTCACTCATAGTAAGACTTTCTTGCCGTACTTGTAAGGGTAGATGAAGTCATCGGGTTGTGAGACTGCCGCAAGGACAAATGCAGCGGCCTCATACAACCACGACATCGTCCAGGTTTTCTTCGGGTGGTGGGAATTGAGGATTAAGCTGTTCCAGGGTTTCGACCAGGATCGAAGCGACCACATAGTTGCGGTACCACTTATGGTTGGCCGGAACCACAAACCAGGGTGCGTGCGGTGTTGAGCATAGACTCAACGCATCGGTGTAGGCCGCCATGTAGTCATCCCACAGGGCTCGTTCCTCCAGATCGCCTTTGGAGAATTTCCAGCGTTTGTTGGGATCATCCAGTCGCGCCTGCAGGCGCCGGGCCTGTTCGTCCCTGGAAATATGCAGGTAGAATTTCAGCAGAACCACGCCGTTCTCACTCAAGAGGCGCTCGAAGTCGTTGATCTGCTCATAGCGCTTGCGCCAGACTGTTTCGGGCACCAGGTTGTGGACCCGCACCACCAGCACATCTTCGTAGTGCGAGCGGTTAAAGATGCCGATCATGCGGCGTGGCGGCACTGCCTTGTGGACCCGCCAGAGAAAGTCGTGGGCCAGCTCCTCCGCGGTGGGAACCTTGAAGGAAGTGACTTCGACGCCCTGAGGATTGGTCCCCTGCATAACGTGTTCGATAGTGCCGTCTTTGCCGCCTGTATCCATCGCCTGAAGGACGATGAGAATGCTACGGGCATCCCAGGCGTAGAAGCGCTCCTGGAGATCGACCAGCTTCTTGCGCAGCTTCTTGAGGGCCTTGCGCGCATCCTTCTTGGTGGCAAAGTCGCCGGTATCATTGGGATCGATCTGACTCAGGTCCACGCGAGTGCCGGGTACGACCGCGTACTTCTCGTAGAGGCTCAGTTCTGCATACATAACGAGATTTCCCAGGCGCGAATGTGGCGTCAGCCATTATAGCATGGCCCGCCAGATCCGGGAAGGGCTACCGCACGGCAGGCCGTCCGCGCAGATTTGCCCACACCCCCAGCAGCAAACCGAAGACAAGATAGGCTATCAAGCCCCACCAGGTGCGGCTTAGCGATACCATCTCACGGTTGATCCAGCCACCGATGATGAAGCTGAAAACGACCCAGATGGTGAAGCCGTAGAAAAGTGAGACGACAAGGGTATCTCTGCGCTCCAGGCGGTCCATCGAAGTGGCGTAGAGCAGCCCCAGCAGCAGAGAGACAATGACATGGATGACCAGACCCACCAGGACGCCGGCAGAGCCTGTGGTTGCGGCAGAGCCCATGAACGTGCCGGCCGCAGTCTGCCACAGCCGGAGTACGCCCGGACCGAACAAGGCCGAGCCCAGGCTGAATACAAAGGCCATCCCTGCACCGGCGAAGAGGCCTGCGGGTAACCCCTGGAGGGTTTGCAGCTTGGTACCCATGAAGGGTTGCGAGTGAGCCATAGGTTCCTGTGGTAGCCGTTGAGATGGGTTGCGAATGTCTCGCCATTTTAGCGAGACCCCGGCCGATCGGCAAAAACGGGAGGGGACGCATTGTTCTGCCCTCTACCCGCGCTGTCGCCGCCTTGGCCGTGAGTGTATCCTCTTGCGAACCGAAGCGGACGTTTCATCTCGGGGGTGGTT
>RFJM01000551.1 GCA_003694905.1 Caldilineae bacterium | reverse complement strand
GTTCTTGCCGGCCGGGTGGGGGATCCGCACCGGAGGTTTCACATGGATAGCATTTCGCGGACCACGTGTGCCACCACGTGAGGTCGCAGCGAGCGGCCCAGCACGGCCTTGTAGGGGCCATGGGCCGATACAGCATCGAAGAGCGCGTCCTGCAGCACGCCGTCGGCACGAGCCGCGCGCAGGACCGGGTCCAGCAATCGCAGGCGGGCGAGGTTGATGGTCAGGTGCCGCATAAGCTGGCCGTAGGGGAGATCTTCGATGATGTCGCGATTGGCGCGGCGATAGTGGTCGGCAAACGCGCTTGCCGATATGCCCTCTTCGAGGATGGTCCTGGCCGCGCGAATGCCGGTGAGCACCGCCGAAGTGACCCCTTTGCCTTTGAAGGCCCGTACCAGGCCCGCAGCATCACCTATCATGACATAACGATCACCGTAAAAGTGCGAAGCCAGCGAGCGAGGAAAGCGGCCTTTGAAGATGTGCAGATCGTTGACGTCGTACAAGCCCGCTCTGTCCAGGTTGGGCAAGGTAGCCTGCACCAATGGGTTTGCCAGGAACGCGCGCATGGTGGGAGCATCGACGCGGCGTCCGGCGATGTTGATGGTCAGGTGGTTTCCCTTGGGAGTGATGGCCCCGAATTCGATGGCCGGGTCCGCGGGCAGAAAGGCGTGGATGTACGGCCCGAAGGCCTCCATGGCTTCCACCCCCGGATGGTACTTGGTGACCACCGAGTCGAGAAAGCGGGGTGGATGATAGCCGGTGGAGCGCGCGAAGAAGGCCGCGCTCCCCTCGTCCAGGCCAAAAGCCCCGACGACCACATCGCACTCCAGGGGGACGTTTTCGGTATAGACCATCACCCCGTCCGCGTGAAACTCGACGTCTACGGCCCGCGCGGGAATGATGCCGATGTGCGCCTGGGTGGCCGCCTCCAGCATGAAGGCGTCGAACTGGATACGCCGCACCGCGATCGAGGGCTCGCCCCTTTCGGGCAACAGCAGGACCTCGCCATCGGTGTGCAAGACGTACCCCTTGATCTCCCCGCGGCTGAGATGATAGGGGAAAGGCAACCCCAGTTCGTGCTTCAGCAAGGCCGGGAGGGGGGGCGAAAGCACGCCGGCGCACTGATTGTAGTGCTGCTCGGAGGAGAACTGTTTGCCTTCCAGGATGGTGACGGTGATCCGTCGGCCCAACTGGCGAGCCTGACGCTGCAGGGCAAGCGCGCAGGCCACACCGCCGGGGCCTCCGCCGATGATCACGACGCGGCCCCCATCTTGTAGGGGACCCAGGGATGATGACATGGTGGCTGTCAGCAGTGGTTCAACCCTCGAAACAGGCTGATCAACGAACCCGGTGTGAGCGAGAGCCAGAAGAGCTGGCGGTAGGGTTCGTCACCCGTAAGCATACCCCATAATATCCGTGTATGCACCTTTTGCGGAGCAGGTAAGGCGGCCTCGAGCCGGATGGCCTCTTGCCAGGCGTGGATAAGGGGTGCAATGCCCATGGTTAACTTCCAGAGGCGGAAGAGAATCTGGCCGTAGCGATTATCTTTGCGCACGGCTCGACAGTAGGGGAGATAGCCCCGCGCGAAAGCCCGGCGGGAAATGCCCATGGTCATGGCGGTGGTCATGGCCACGCGTGCGGTGTGATAGGCAGAACCGATGCCGTCCTTGTAGAGTCGCGTGACGGCGGCATCCCCGACCGTCACCCAACGGTCGCCGAAGAAATGACGGGCCATGCCCGTGGCAATGCGAGGTGTGCATCCGCACAAGCTGCCCGAGGCAGGATGTAACATTTGGGCCAGCCCGTGTTCCTCCGCGAAAGCCTCCACCGCATCCAACCTCAGCCCCTCTCCCAGCAACGAGATGTTGAGATAGCGACCTTTGGGAATGACCGCACCGAAGATCAGGCCCGGCGGAAACTCGAAGAACGCATCCACGCGGTCGCGCGGCCACTCCTCGGGCAGCAGGAACTCATCCTGGGCCATCACCGCCGACGAAGGTGGCACATAGCCAAACTCGGGCGCCAGGGGAGCCTGGCTGTTGATGCCCGTGGCGATCACCAGGAGATCGACCGGATAGGCTTGCGAGCGGGTATGGATGCAAGGGCGGTCCGCCGGTGTGACCCGCTTGACGCGCTCTGCAACCCGGATCGCGCCCTGTTCGACGGCGCAGCTCAGCAAGAAGTCGTCGAAACTGGCGCTGGGCCCATCCTGCAGGAGGCGCGGACCGCCCCCGCGATAGACGCTGACGATGCGCCGGGAGGGATCTGGCCGCTCGATGCGCAGGCTGTTGCCGTGGAGATGAATGGCATAGGCCTGGATCTCGGCCTGGATCACCGGCGCGGGCAGCGTCAGGTCCAGTTGTGCCAGGCCCTGTTGCAGGCGATAGGAGAGTACCCCCGCGCAGCGATTGCATCCGGCAGGTCCGGGCCTGCGGAAGTCTCTCGGTTCGAAGATAAGGACCTCCAGCGGTTTCTTTTGTTGGCGCGCCAGTTTCAGCAGGTGCAGGGCAGCAAAAGAGCCTGCCGGCCCGCCTCCTACGATGCCAACGCGAGCGCCCGGCTGCAGCTGGAGTGTCATGGCATATCCTCTCCACGTTCATCATAACAGACGCGCGAGCGTTACACAAACGGGGGGCAAAGCAGGGGTGCGTTTTGGGATGGGGGCAACCTGCAGGAGAGGCATTCCAGCCTGGCGCCGCCGCCAGCCCTGAGCAGCGCCGCTTGCCAAGCTGAAACGGTGGCGGTTTGCCCGG
>RFJM01000550.1 GCA_003694905.1 Caldilineae bacterium | reverse complement strand
GCTCAGGACTGGCGGCGGCGCCAGGCTGGAATGCCTCTCCTGCAGGTTGCCCCCATCCTGAAATGCACCCTCTGAGTGTGCGCGAGTTGCTTGCACGATGAATTCGCGGTAGACTTATGCCGTTGGGGATTGGCCTTATTGATTGATCCGAGCCATCATCCTACTTTACTCATTCCACAAGAGAACACCGGTCCGGGCAAGGGCCGGCAGCATCTTGTCTGGTAAGGAGTTGCTCGTATGGCGCGGACAGCAAACCACTCCCAACCCTCGCTTCTGGAACTGATTTCGCTCAAAGGCAAGCGGGCGCTAATTACTGGGGCCAGTTCGGGTATGGGGGCCGCCACGGCGCGAAGGTTCGCCGAGGCCGGCGCAGATCTCATCCTGCTGGATATCGATGAGGAGGGGCTCATCAAGGTCAAACGGGATCTGGCCCCTCTGCCCGTGGACGTGGAGATTCACCGCATCGATCTTGCTCGCAAAGAGGAAATCGATGCCTTCTGGGAGAACCTGGAAGGTCCCCCTCCCGACATCCTCGTGAACAACGCGGGTATCTTTCCCTTCCAGGATTACCTCTCCACCGATGAAGCCTTCATGCAGCGGGTCATGGACGTGAATTTTCACGCGGTGTACTGGATGTGCCAGCACTTCGTACGGGCTCGCAAGAGGATGGGTGGGGTCATCGTCAATATCGGCTCCATCGAGGCCCAGGTCCCTTTCAAGAAAGACCTGGCCCACTATACCACGGGCAAGGCAGCGGTGGTTGCGCTGACACGGGCGCTGGCCAAGGACTACGGCGGCAAGGGTTTTCGTGCCAATGTCATTATGCCAGGGGGGATCATCACCGAGGGCACCAAGAATGCCGCCAGGGGGCTGCTGAAAATGGATTTCCGACTCCTGTACGACGGCATGCAGTTTTTGTCGCGCCTGCCCATGGGCAGGCTGGGGCAACCGGATGAGGTGGCCCGCATTTCGCTGGTGCTGGCCAGTGATCTGGCCAGTTACATGAACGGTGCCGTCATTCCCGTAGATGGCGGCTTTCTCTCAGCCTGAGCCACCCCTGGTCGCCCCGCGGCTGTCGACCTGCCATCGGCTGCACGCATCCAAAGCAGAGTGGCCGAGATTGCAGAGACAATGTGGGTGCTGCAGCCGCAAGACGGACCGGCAAATCGCTGCACTTCTCTGTGTCCTCGGCTCTAGCTTGCCAACAGTAAAGCCGCCGACGGCCGTTTATCCCTCTTCCTGCCAGGAGAGAAGGCCGGCAAAGCGTCGGGCCAGCGCGGCCTGCTCTTCGGCCAATTCGCGCCAGAGTTCGGCGGCCTCGGGCGTCTCGGCTGCCTGGCTTTGATACCACTTCTGCGAGGCTATCAGCCCTTGTCGGATGAAGTTGACGCGGGCGTCGTCGCTACGCCGGTTGAGCGCCTGCCGGAGGAGGCGTTCGTCGCTGCCTACATGCATGGGTGAGATATCGCGCTGGCGGAGCAGCGCAGCCAGCGTCTCCACCGCCTCCTGTTCGACCTCCTGCATGGCCTCGAGCAACGCCCGGACTTCGGGATCACTGATCTGGCGCAGATAGGCCTCGCAGATGGCGACCCAGGCCGAGCGGTAACGAAGGTTGGTGACCAGGGCTTCGGTCGGTGGTTCAGCCATGGCGGGAGTTCAGGCCGGCGGCCAGGTCGTGGTGAGGAGCCAGGTCGTGGTCCAGATGATGGGCAAGGAGACGGAAATGCTCGTGGGCGAAAATGCGACGCTGCATCTCTTCGGGCATGGTGCTGAAGGTCCCGTTCGGGTTGTGTTGGGAGCGGTGGCACTTCCAGGCTGCTATACGCCGCTCGACACTTTCGCGGCAGTCTACGGTACAGTCGATGCTCTCGTCCGGGTCGGCGCGGAAAGGTAGGGCCTGGCCGTTGAGATGGACGCGGTAGTCGCGGAATCCGGGGATCATGTCGAAAACGGCTTCGGGAATGGCGCGCACGTAGAGTTTGGGAATGGGCCAGGCCGGGCCGAACTCCGGGCGGTAGGCTTCATCGGCCGCGGCATGAAAGGCAGCCACCACCCGTTCATGCACCGCGATGTGATCCGGATGTGGATAGGAACCGTGTTCCGGGTGGGTGATGAGGATGTGAGGGCGCAGGCGCCGCAGGTGCGGCACGAGCTGAGCCACAGCTTCTTCCATCGGAATGGAAGCCACGGCCCCGTCGGGCCAGTCCAGCCAGAGCAATTGCCGAATGCCCAGTTCGCGACAACAGCATTCCAGTTCGCGAGTTCTGACCTGGGCCAGGGTCTCGGGGGTGGCGCAGTCTTCGCAGAAGATGGTTGCCGCCTCTCCCCTCGTGGCACAGATGAGGGTTACGTCGTTGCCATTTTGGGCGTAGCGGGCCAGGGTACCGCCGACGCCGATCTCGTCATCGGGGTGGGCGAAGATGCCCAGCAGTCGCAAAGTCTCGTTCATGCCGGGAATTATACATGAGACGATGGCACATTCCTATCGTGCAAAAGCGGGAAGATGTACTCTCGAGATCCGGAGCCATCGTGGCGGGCTCTCTTCAACAGCCCAAGGATGATCTCATTCTTTCCTACTACGGCGTGTTGATATCGAGGCTCCAGGATTGCATCCCTCGCCAGTGGCTGCCGCGCCAGTACACGCGGCCACAGCGTTCACAGCGCATAAATCGTCTATGGATGCGCAGCACATAGGGCGGGACATGGGGACGTGCCTCCTCGCGTGAGATGCTCACCAAGGCGCCGTTGCAGACTGTACAGCGTCCCTCGCCGGAGGCGGGGCCCACCACCTCTATCACCCGCCGTATCTGTTCCTCTAGCTCCTCTTCGGCCAGATACAGAGCGTTTACGCCGCGGCGGCGGCTCAATGCGCGGTCGCGCGTCACCAGCAGTCGGCCTTCTTCGCGCGCGATGCGTATCATCTCTTCGTCGGGCAGATCATTGCGATACTCTGCATCATACCCCAACCAGCGCAGACGGCGGGCCAGCGTTCCCAACATGGCGTCGATGAGGAGCGGTGGGGCTTTTGCTGCGGATTCGGCCATCTGGTATGATCGCACATCGTCATGCTCGCGACGCCCCGGTCCTGGCCGTTGACGGACAAAGACCGCAACGTCGCTACGCTGTGGCGCTTATCGTCTTCACTTTTACATTATACCTTATGCTGGATGCCGATGTCATCCCCATGTGGCGCCTGCTGGCCGCCGGCCTGGCCATGCTGGTCCCCTGGGGCCTCGCCTTACTATTGGTGGCCGACCACAAGCCCGAAAGACGAATTCGGGCGCTTTCGGCCGTGACCGCGGCTTTCGCGCTCACGCTGCTGGCCTACTACGCGGTGGGCTTTGCCCTGCACTTTGGCGGCATCGGTCTCCGCTATGAACATCCCGATCTGGACGCGCTCGTCTGGGAATGGTCGGCGCTGAATGAGAACTGGGGTGCCACCTGGGGGATGGCCGGGTTGGCAGGCTTTGGGTTGACAGGTGCGCGCACGCCGGTGGCGCTGCTTCTTCTGCTGAGCGCCCTGCCCGCAGCGATCACTGCCACGATCATCACCGTGCTGTCAGTGCACGACCGAGCGCCGCTGGCACTGGCGTTTCTCATCGGCGGTCTGACTGCAGGGGTGGGGTATCCTCTGCTAGGGAACTGGACGGAAGGTGGGGGGTGGCTGGCCAACCTGGGTGTGAACATCGGTGCCGGCCAGGGGTTTCTGGATTTCGGCCACAGTGCG
>RFJM01000549.1 GCA_003694905.1 Caldilineae bacterium | reverse complement strand
GAATGGTGTTGGGCGTGGCGGATGTTGAGATCGGATCCACGTGGGATTGGGCACCGGTGTTTCTCGTCGGGCTCATTAAGGCGCCGGACCTGATCCATCGCTACCTGGACGCCCGGCTACGGCATACGCTGGTACTGGCCGAGGCCATGTTGGAGCGAGGCGTGGACGGCCTTCACGGCGGCTACGACTGGGCCGCAAGCAATGCACCCATGTTTTCCCCACGGCACTTCGAGCAGTTCGTGTTCCCTCGTCTCCGACAGATCACCGATCTCTGTCATCGCTACGGCGGTGTGTATGTAAAACACACGGACGGCAACGTCAACCGTCTCATCCCCGGCATGATCGCGGCGGGTGTGGATGCCTACCATGCCATCGAGCCGCGAGCAGGCATGGATATCGCCCGGCTCAAGCAAACGTATGGGGACCGCCTCACGCTCATCGGCAACGTAGATTGTTCCACGGTGCTGGTAGATGGCCCCGCGGAGGCGGTGGTGGAAGCGACCCGCGCCGTGATCCGGGCGGCGGCACCGGGTGGCGGCTTCTTGCTCTCGTCCAGCAATTCCATTCATCCCGGCGTGAAGCCGGAACTGTATCTGGCCATGTTGGATGCGGCCAGGACCTACGGCAGGTATCCCATCCGCATGCAGGATGCCGGCTGACGCGGGATGTGAGCGGGTATCCCGGCACCGGTGCCCCGCAGTCGGCTTGAGCGAGCCGTTCCGTGCCGGGGCAACTACTGCGGGGCAAAAAAGAGGCCCGGCACCTCGGCGCCGGGCCTTCGCACAACTCGAGTCGAGATCAGGACGAGGCCGATCCGTTCGATCCGGCCGGTACCGGGATCATCCCCTCCAACACTTTCTCCATGGCCATCGTGTGGCTGCATATCTGTCTCTGGGCGAAGAAATCGCAGGTGCAGGTCCATTTACCCCTGTCAAACGTAACCGTGTGGTCACGATGATTACCGCTGAACACCACGGTGAAGGCCTGAAACTCCATGCGGTCCCGTTGAGCAGCGTACTGCTTGGCCTTCATGATTTTGCTGATCATGGCCGAATCCATCATACACACCTCCTGGATGTGAGGAAAGGGTTTGGCAGAGCCGTCTCAGACAGAACAAAGAAGGCACCCGCGCGTCGCGAGTGCCTTGATGAGAACGGTGAAGAGATATGTCTTCCAGCTCTTGACATGGTAAATAAGCCTGAGCGTCCGGGGCTCGGGGGGGAGCCCCTTTATGCTCCTCAGTATAGCGGCCCAGAGGTCGGTTGTCAAACCCCCTTCGCCCACGTCCCGCCTACGCTTTCCCTACGTTCCCGGTTCCACTTGTTTGTCTTCGGCATGCTTGCCGGCGGCCTCGGCCAGTGCGGCTTGATACACCCGCCGCCGGGGCAAGCCCGTAAGTTTAGCGACCAGCCTGGCCGCCTGAGAAGCCGATATCCCCGCGAGCATCAGGTCATGCAGGACTTCTCGCACCGGTGATGGCAGGTCGCGTGGTGCCTCCTTGGGCGCACCTCCTACCAGGACCACCACTTCGCCTCGGGGGGCTTCGGCAAAGACCGTGAGGGCGTCGCGAACGCTGCCCCGCCAGAAGGTCTCGTACCGCTTCGTGAGCTCGCGTGCTACAACCAGGGGGCGTGACGGCCCCAGCACTTCGGCTATGTCTCTCAACAGAGACGGCAACCGCCGCGGCGACTCATACATGATCAACACCCCCGGCTCCTCTTTCACTTCGCTCAACCATTGCTTCCTCGCCGCCGGCTTGCGCGGGGGAAAGCCCAGGAAGAGAAAGCGATCCGAAGGCATACCCGAAGCCACGAGCGCCGCCAGCAGCGCACTCGCGCCCGGCACCGGCACGACCCGATGTCCTCCGCGCAGACAGGCCCGTACCAGGCGAAAGCCCGGATCGGAAATGGCAGGCGTGCCCGCATCGCTGATGAGCGCGACGTCATGGCCCTGGTCCAGCGTTTCCAGCACCTGGTCGATGCGCGCCTGCTCATTGTGTTCGTGTAGGCTGAGCAACGGTCTGCTGATGCCGTAGTGCTGTAGTAGCCGCCTGCTGTGGCGGGTATCCTCGGCCGCGATGAGCCTCACCTCAGACAACACCCTCAGCCCGCGCAGGGTCATATCCTCCAGATTGCCGATAGGCGTGGAAACCAGATACAGTGTGGCCATGGGAGAACGCAGCCCGCTCCGGGAGCATTCAGCGCGGGTGTACCACTTTCAGAAAGATTCGCACGCGATCTGAGTCTGTCACATCGGCCGCAGGCAGGATGCCGTCGGCCTGAGACCATTGCTGCAAGGACTCGTTGAGCGCGTTGGCCAGGAACACCCGATCCGCGTCCGGGTACAAGCCGATACGTGCCCAGATGAGAAGGTGTCGGTAGAGACTGTAGCGTGCCTCGGCCTGCCGGTCGCCGCGCATGGTGTCGATGTGCTCCAACAGGGCGGAGGCAAGCTGGGCAAAGGTATCGTTCAGCTGTTGGCGGATGGCGGGCAGCTCGGCCACCCAGTTGGCCACCAGTTCGGTACCAAAGAGGCCTCGCGCAGCCCTGTACTTGATGAGCAGCCACTGCACCTGATCCCAGAGCAACCGGGCGCGCATAGCGGGTGTCAGGTCCTCGCGGGCGAACTGTTGCTCGTAGAATGCCCGGCGCACCAGGTCCTCGTCGATCAGCGCGGCTTCGAGCGCAGACCACTGCACGCGGCTGACCTGGCCGTTCTGGGCCAGCCAGGTGTTGATGACCGTCTGGGCCTGAGCAACGCGCGCGCGGCGGAAGTCGGCCAGATCGTCGGGGTACTCAAGTGGCTCCTGCAGGACCTGGAGGGGGTCGATTGTGGTGGAGGGCCGCCGTGGGGTAGGGCTGTTGATGGCCAGGGCGCGGATCGCGGCGGCGGCTTTCAGATCTCCGATCTGCTCATAGACCGATGCCACATCCTCCAGCATCTGGCGTCGCACCGAGGCCGTGAGTTCGCCGCTGTTGACGGCGATAAGCACCACCTGGTCCAGGGCGCGACGAGTAGCGGCCTCATCATCAAGCTCGGCCAGACCCGCAGCCACATCCAGCAAGGTGTTGGCCCGGGTGTGCTGGCCCAGTTCCGGCTCCAGCATGGCCAGGTCCATGGCCAGCGAGTAGAGCTGGAGCGCCCGGTTGCGCTCCCCCAGGCCGGCCTGCCTGCGGGCCAGCACCGTCAGCCAGCCCAGTCGCTGCACGCCGGGGAGTTCGGGCCGCGTGATGGCCGCAGCCGTAGCCGTTTCGATGGCTTCGGCTCCCATGGCCTGGCGGTATTCCTGTTCGGCCGGATACTCGGCCAGGCTCCACAGGGCGAGCCCTGGCAGGATCTGGTCGGCCCGCAGCAGCGTCCAGGCGTTAGCCGGTGGCTCAGGTGTGGTGTCTTCCCGGGTCAGCAGCCAATAATAGCCGATGAGTGCCACGCCGGTCAGGAACAACACCAGCGTCAGGGTGAGCATGGCCCAAAAGAGAGGGGTGCGCACGCTGCGCCCGGGCGGGGTCAGCTCGCTGGGGAGGGGAGAGTCGTGTGCATGTTCCTGCTGCATGTCTGGCAGTATACAACGAACTGTGCGGAGGGAGAAGCGGGAACACGGTGGATTGCGTCCCAGGATTCTTGGCGAATTCGTCACGGCGCTCTGGCGAGGACGGCTAGTTTTCTGGGTCGGCGGGGCCATCCGCTCCTATGGAAAGCACTGACGCGAGTGCTCCGTAGCCGACTTTCGGGGCTTCGTGGTTCGCACCCAACGTAGCCAGGTCCTGTATCGTGATTCGCCACCCAGGTGTGCACGGTCCTGGCGGCCAAGGCGGCTATAGGAGAAGGGTGCACCCACCCCTGCCCGCGGTGCCGGGGGCACAACCTGTCATTGCGAGGAGCGAAGCGACGAAGCAATCTCCTACTTGGGAGGTGGAGGTTGCTTCGCCTTCGGCTCGCTATGAACGGACCTTACGGGGGGGCAAGGGGGTGCGGGGGAGCGCCCCGCATCCGCGGCGTCCGCCGGCGAGACAGGCGGCCGAGGTTTCAG
>RFJM01000078.1 GCA_003694905.1 Caldilineae bacterium | reverse complement strand
ATCTGGGGGGTGGGTGAAGGCGTTGGTGGCAAAGCCGGGGCACAGGCCATCACGCCCAGCAGCACCAGCAGGGGGATGACGCGCAGCACGTGACGTATCATAGGGGACTCCCTCCGTGCCGGAGGCCAGAGCCCCGGTCGGGGATGGCCTCCGGCTGTGTGAGCGATAGAGGTTAGTGCAGGACCAGCGGCAGGAAGGCAGGGGGTAGCACGGTGATAGAGTAGCGGCTGTAGCTGCGGTCGGGCTGGCGGTTGGTGCCCACGTCCAGTACCTCCAGGATCAGATCGTGGGTGCCTGCGCCCTCGCGCAGGGTGGACGCGGCGGCGACGGTGTAGTGCAGCACGCGGCCGGAGCCCACCTTATTTTCAGGCGCGACGCTGTCCACATACCAGTTGTAGACGTAGTCGCCAGAGCCGGGCGAGAAGTCCAGCGCGGCCGGGTATCCCGCTTGGGCCAGCGTGCCGGTGGCGTCGAAGGCCTCGAAGACCAGCTCATCACCCACGCGCACTCCGTCGGGGATGGGATCGCCGCCGGCGGTCTCCTTGCGGATGATCTTGGCGATAGGCGCCATGAACTGCGGGTTCGCCGGGATGTAGGCCGTGCTGGGAACGGTCGAGCCGTCCTCGAGCTGGTTGTTCAGTTCGAAGATGTGCACGGGAATGAGCATGTCCTGGCTCCAACCCATGGGCCCTTCCCAGTAGCCAAGCGTGTGCGAGACGACCTCGCGGCTAACCAGGTTGGGGAAAGGAATGGGACTGAGGCCGAACATCATCTCCAGCTCGGGCTGTTTGTCCGGATTCAGGTAGGTAACGAAGATCTCGGCCTTCTCGCGCGGGATGATGGGCACGAATGCCGGTGTATCGGTGGACTGGCCGGCAGCCGGCGGTTGCACACGGCGATAGCCACCCACGGCACCGTCCACGGCCGCTTGTAGCAGGCGCTTGCCCGAGAGGGTCGCGGCCACCTGAGGGGCCACGTATACCTTCAGCTTGGAGCCCGGCCCCATGACCGAGAAGGTCACCGCCTGCGTGCTCTCACCGCCGTTCACCGGGACTTCGGCCGTCACCAGCCGCGAGTAGATCACCTGGTGAGAGAGGGTCTGCTCCTGCATCACCTCCTCGAGGCCGTCCAACCCGCCTTCATTGCTACCCTGAGCCACCGTCTCGGGCACGACCTCGTAGAAAGAGGCATCCGCGGGCATGAGACCGGCTTCTTGCAGCCACTGGTCCGCGATCTGGCGGGCCGTGTCCTGGTTAATGGTCCGCATGGCGCCGATGCTCGCCGCCTCGGTCTCGGGGTACGTCCATAGATCCGAGCTGTTCATGTAGTTGAAGAGGCCGTTCTGCTCGTCCATGATGAGCTGGCCGGATTCACTGACGCGGATCTGGCCGCCCTGCTGGACGATATCGGGACCAAAGCTGGCGATGAAGGTCGTTTCGGTCACGTAGCCTGTGTCGGTGATGCCGGTCGAGGCCACCAACGTATCCCACTCGCGGTTGGCTTCATCGAGGCTGAGTGGCTGCACCATGAAGACCGGCATCTGGTCGAGTTGCTCGGGGACGGCACGGGCGGGCTCACTGCCCACATGGTGTGTCCACCACCAGTATATGTTGTCGTAGTAGTCGGTGGACTTGTGGTTGTACCAGCGGTCATTGAACATCCAGTTCTCCTCGGCCAGCACCCGCGCGATCTTGCCCTGGGGCTGGAGATCATCGGCAGCCCGGAACCAGGCCTGGGTCATAGTGTGGTTGAGGCGGATGTAGCGGCCCAGCTTCTCGCCGTGGGGCACGTCGGCCATGGTGGTGACAAAGCCCATGAGGAGCCGCAGTCCTTGCATGGTGTTGGCCCAGTCCCGCCTGTGTGCGTCGGCCAGAACATTGCAGGCTGCCAGGCCCACCCAATCAAGGTCCCTGTCGCCCCAGGCATGGCGAGCATCGCCGTAGGTCAGGTAAGGATCATCGTGATCGCGACCGCCGACGCCAAAGAGGAAGCCTCCTGTCCAGCCGTGCCCGGCGAAATAAGCGAGATCAACGGTATCAACATAGAGGTTCTCGGTCCCTCCGCCCGGCGCGTCCGCCCGCTTCCAGTCCTGCTCCCACGCCGCGCCGTTCGCGAAGACAAAGCGCCTCGTCCACTTCGGCGTAGGCCACGACCAAATGCAGATGCCAAGGATGCGCAGGCGGCAATCCGAGGTTAGCGTGTTGACCAGGCCCAAAGCATCCGGCCGCGTGGCAGGCAGGTCGGAGCCGCCCGAACCCGCAGGGGGATAGTCCGAGGCATACCACACTCCCACCTCCAGACGGTTATCGTCCGCGGTGGGGTAGACACCGTCGGCCTTAAGGTGGTCGTCGGGCCCACCCGTGGCGGTGATAGGAGCGGCCAGCAATAGTAAGGCCAGCAATGGAACGACAACGATCACCACATACTTGAGTTTCTTATCAACCATGGCTCATTCCTCCTTATGGTTGAATGGTTCTTCGTTCGCCGAAAGGTACTCATCAAGGGAGTTGGTGCATAGACACCTCCGTATTTCTCCGCTACTCGCGCACGAGCAGCGGAAGATAAAGGGACACAGCGTTGCTGCCGGGTGCAAAAGGCAGCGGCCCTTGCAAGATGTAGTTGCGTCCCTTGTTGTTGTCCACAGCAACGTTGCCCGCGCCGTCGGCCACCTGCACGAAGAAAGTCGTGCCCATGGTACCGGTAAAGACGCCGCGGGCCTTCTGAGCCGCGGGATCGTAGGCGAGCTCCTGGCTCTGCCAGACGCCGTCGCCCTGCGTCATGGCTACAACCACGCGGGCGATACCCGATGGATCTGTCGCCTCCACCTTGATGCGCCCCATGCCCAGTTCGGGGTCGTACACCGCGCCTATCCGGCCGATGGCTGGCGGGGTGGTGTCGTCGCTGTTGGAGTAGAGCCCGCTCAGGCTCATCTGACTGTAGAGCCGCATGGTTCCCTCCTGGGCATGGTACTGGCCCAGGCTGAGGATGACGGTGTCGGCAGTGTCGGAGACGGTATCGCTGTTTTGCAGCGCCATGGCCGTGGGCGGCCACCAGCCGGTTGCGGAAAAGCCCGGCTCGGAGAGGTCGGTAATGTACTCGTTGTGTGGCCGGGCGATGACCGGGTCATATCCCGCCACGTCGGTGTACACCCCACCCAGGAACAGCGTCCCGCGCAGGGTCCCGGCCTGCGGCGCGCTGACGTCTGCGTAGAACTGAGGCTGGATGGGAGCGCCGGCCGAGAAGATAACATGGCCGTCCAGGTCGGGGAAGTGCCCCTGGCCCGTTTCCTCGTTGTCACCAAATGTACCCGCCAGGTTGAAACTGAGCCTGCCCTCATTCAGCTCCCCACCGAAGGCCGGCGGCGAAAAGCTACTGTCGGCGCTGGGGAAGCCATCATCGCCGGAGAGGGTGCTACCGGACTGAACCTCGACCATGGGCAAGCCGTAGAGGGTGGCCTGCATCAGGATCTTGGCGTCGTAGGGGCCGAAGGCGAAAGTGCTGTTGCGGTAGCGGTGTTTGGCCGCCTTCAACGCCCGGCCCACTTCGGT
>RFJM01000077.1 GCA_003694905.1 Caldilineae bacterium | reverse complement strand
TACCGCTACGCAGCTAATCGGCCTCTCCTTCCTGATGGTGGTGCTGGAGCGCGTGCTGGGAATGGGCTTCTTCGATCCCGAGCAGGGCGGCGCGGTGCTACTCTTCCAGCATCTCTTCTGGTTCTATTCGCACCCGGCCGTGTACGTCTTCATCCTCCCCGGCCTGGGCATCATCAGCGAACTGCTGCCGGTCTTTGCCCGCAAGCCCCTCTTTGGCTACAAGTGGATTGCCCTCTCCAGCCTGGCCATCGCCCTGGTCGGTTTCCTGGTCTGGGCGCATCACATGTTCACCTCGGGCATGGACAGCAACCTGCGCATTCCCTTCATGTACACCACGCTCCTGGTAGCCGTACCCACCGGCGTGAAATTCTTTAGCTGGATGGGCACCATGTGGCGTGGCAAGCTGTCCTTCCCCACACCCATGCTCTTCGTCCTGGCCTCTATTGCCGTATTCCTCATCGGCGGCCTCACAGGACCCCCAAACGGTACCGTCTCCACGGACCTGATGCTGCATGACACCTACTGGGTCGTAGGACACTTCCATGCCACCATGTTCGGCGGCTTCGTCTTCCCCTTCTTCGCGGCGCTGTACTACTGGTTCCCCAAGGTCACGGGCCGCATGTATAACGAGCGCTGGGGCCGCGTGCACTTCGTGCTGCAGACCGGCGGCTTCTACCTCATGTCCCTGCTAATGGCCCGCATCGGCCTGCTGGGCATGCGCCGCCGCATCGTCGACTACGATCCGGCCCTCGGCATCGACGGCTACCACCTTATCATCACCCTGGCGGGCTTTACCATCTTCATCGGCGTTCTCATCGGTGTGCTGAACCTTCTGCTCAGCGCCCGACGGGGGCCGGTTGCCGTACCCAACCCCTGGCGTTCACGTTCGCCCGAATGGCAGATTCCCTCCCCCATCCCCGAACACAGCTACGCCCAGCCCTTCGAGGTTGTCGGCGATCCCTACGATTACGGCCTTCCGGGCTCCACCTATGTGAACATGTCACCGGGGCAAGGGGCACAGACTGCCGCGGCCCCGGCCCGGTGAACTCATCCGGAGAATGCATCATGAGTAGCAGAGACTCTGAACTGGAAAAACGCAAGGAATATCGAACCGGCCTCATAGTGCTGATTGCACTGATCGTGCTGGAGGTCTTTGACTGGCTGACGGCCATCTTCTTGAACGGTTCGGTATGGGTCCTCTTCGTTCTGGCGTTGATCAACGCCGCCTTGATCGTCCAATACTACATGCATATCGGAGCCCTGTTCTCCGATGAGGGAGGCCACTGATGACCGTACAAGCACAAGCCCATGAACACGCGCACGAAGAGATCGCCCCGCGCACCCGCGCGCGCATGAATCGTCTCGGCCTGTGGCTGTTCCTCCTCTCCGAGAGTTTCATGTTCGGGGGGATTCTGGTCTCGCGCTTCTACCTCTGGGGCGCTACCCGTCCCCATCTCAATCAGATGCTCGGCATTGCGGTCACGGTTATCTTGCTGGTCAGCAGCTTCTTCGCCAACCGTGCCGAAGTCGCCATCAAGCATGACGACCGCAAGACTTTCTTCACCAGCATTCTTGCCACCATCGGCCTGGGCATCCTCTTTCTTATCGGCGTCGTGGGGTTGGAATGGCCCTCATCGCCGGTCAAGCCCAGCACGCCCGGCGAATTCAGCGTGTACGGCGACATCCTCTTCTTCATGACGGGTGTCCACGCCCTGCACGTGCTCAGCGGCGTCATCATCCTGGCGATCATCTACCGTCTGGCGCGGCGAGGACACTTCTCCTCCACCAACTCCTGGGGTGTTGAGGCCGCGGTCATCTACTGGCACTTCGTCGACGTGGTCTGGGTATTCTTCTTCCCCGCTCTCTACTTGATGGGCACCGCAGTTGGTCCGGCCCACGGTGGCTGAGTCCGGCGTGTACCCCGCATATGTACAAGGGCGACTCAACGGCGAGTCGCCCTTTCTTTATGCTCCTACATAGGTGCCGCTGGGGATTTCGGGGGAGGGATAGGCATCGGCCCGTGTTTCGGGCGCGACCACGACGTTGCGGCCCAGCACGGCGCCGGCAGGCACCTGCGCGCGCTTGCCCACAAGGGTGATGCCGGTGTTGAGCACATCCGGCATGCGAGGATTGGGTGTGTTGTCTTCGCCCGCACCTACCCGCGCTTCGCTTCCCACCAGAACTTCCTTATCGATAATGGCCCGGTGTATCTGTGCGCCGGGTTCGATCACGCTATCGTTCATGATGATGCTGTCGCGCACGACGGCCCCGGCGCCGATGACGACTCCCGGCCCGATGACAGAACCGCGGACGTCACCCTCGATGCGGGCGCCGTCGCACAACAGATTCCCCTCGACCGCAGCCTCAGGCCCCAGCCAGACCGGGGGGTACTGCTCCGAACGCGTGTGGATCACCCAGCGCGAATCCGACAGATCCAGAGCGGGAATGTCGGCCAGCAGCGCGCGATTCGCCTGGTAATAGGTGGGCACCATGCTCACATTCGTCCAATACCCTTCGAACTCGTAGGCAAAGACCCGCTTGCGGGTGATGATGCGCGGCAAGACATCGCCGCCCAGATGGCGATGATGCTTGCCCACCCCCGTGAGCCAGTCCACCAGCACACCGGTCTTGAAAAGATAGATGCCCATGCTGGCCAGAGTCGAACGCGTGCGCCGGGGTTTCTCCTCGAAGCGGGTTATCCGGCCGTCGATATCGGTAGTGACCATGCCGAAACGGTGTGCCTCGTGCGGAGAGACGGCTCGCACCGCCACGGTTACATCGGCCTGCCGGGATTCATGGAACTCAAGCAAGGGCTGATAGTTCATCTTATAAACGTGATTGCCGGCCAGTATCAGCACCCGCTCGGCGCCACTGTCCTGCACAAAGTCCAGATTGAAACGGATAGCGTCGGCGGATCCCTCCTGCCAGGCCCCTGCCGACTCGGCACTGCTCTGGTAAGGCTGCAGCATGCGCACGCCTCCTTCCGTGCGGTCCAGATCCCAGGGCTTGCCCGAATGGATGTGAACATTCAGCGAGCGGGGCATGTACTGGGTGAGCACGGCCACATTGTCCAGACCGCTGTTCACGCAATTGGAAAGCGTGAAGTCGATCACGCGGTACTTACCGGCAAAGGGCAGCGCTGCGTCCGAACGGCGTGCCGTGAGGACCGAAAGACCGGGCGAAACACCCCCGGCCAGGATCATGGCCAGCACCTTCATGTTATTTCCTCCTTGGCAGCTGCGGCCGTGATGTGAGATTCGTCCGCGATTCCGGAAGCAGCAGTCTCATCCTGCGGCGGCATGAGCACCTCTTCGCGCGTCACGGTCGCACCGCTGGGAATCAGCTCATAGCCACGGCAGACATGTTCGTCAACTTCCACATCGACCAGAACATTGCGACCCACACGCAGGTTCGAGGGCAGATGCGCGCCTTTACCTACTACCGTGATGCCGCTATCGAGCTTATCCGGCAATTGCCAGTTTGGCCTCATGTCGTCTCCCCAGCCAACCTGCGTTCCGGAACCGATGATCACCTCCTTGTCGATGATAGCGCGGTCGATCACCGCACCGGGCCCGATCCAGCTGTCGTTCATTATCACCGATTCGCGTACCACCGCGCCGGGCGACACATACACGCCAGGCGACAGCACCGAGTGATCAACCACACCGTGGATGGTACAGCCGTTGCTGACCAGCGAGCGATGGATCCTGCCCTGTTCGCTGCACTTGACAGGCGGCCGCTCCTGGCTGCGCGTGCGGACGGGAAACGACGTATCCCAGAGATTGAGTGGACTGTCTGGCTCGCACAGCGCCAGTGAAGTCCGCCAGTAGGCGTCGATTGTCCCCACATCGACCCAGTAGCCCTCGAAGGTGTAGGCATACACCTTGTCTTCCGCGATCATGGCCGGTATCACATGCTTGCCGAAATCGAGGTTCGGTTCCCGTTCGTGGCCCTCCTGCAGGCGTCGTACGAGCGTGTCTACGTTGAAAACGTAGATGCCCATACTGGCCAGTGTGCCCTTGTCGCGGTTCTTCGGCTTTTCGTGGAACTCGATGACGCGTCCGTTCTTGTTGGTGGTCATGATGCCAAACCGGTCGGTCTCCTCCAGAGGCACATTCATCACCGCTACCGTGAGATCGGCGCCCTTTTCCTCGTGGTAAGCGAGCATGGGGCGATAGTCCATCTTGTAGATATGATCGCCCGAGAGGATGATCACCCGGTCGACATCCCGGTTGGTGAGATAATCCAGGTTCTGGTAGACGGCATCAGCCGTGCCCATGTACCACCCCTGGGATCCCCGCGCCTGGTAAGGTTGCAGGAGTCGCACGCCTCCCCGTACCCGGTCGAGGTCCCAGGGCTTGCCGATGCCGATGTGATCGTTAAGAGAGTGGGGGCGATACTGGGTAAGAATGGCGACGTCGTAGATTCGGGAGTTGACGCAGTTGGATAACGTGAAGTCGATGATACGATACTTGCCGGCGAAGGGAACCGACGGCTTGGCCCGGTGCTCTGACAACACCGTCAGGCGGGAGCCTTCACCGCCGGCCATGATCATGGCCGCCACACGCATGAGGGCACCTCAAGACAAGGGATTGAAAGACTGTCACTCGTGGAGTGCTGCTTACGGGCTCAGATGGAGTGGAATAGCCCGGCAAAGCATTGGATGGATCGGTTCTTAGGTTAGCAAAGAGCGCGCATTGCTGCAAGCTCTGGGACCGGAGAGGGTGCGTTTCGAGATGGGGCAAACGGTCCTCCGGGCAGGTACACCTGCCGTTTGTGTGGCTCGGTGTGGCCGCGCCTTCCCCGGGACGCGCCGCCCCCCGGACCTCCTACGTAGGACCCGGCCGCGCCGGGTCTGCGGCTCGGGACCAAACTCGGGTCGTGGAGCATCCACGGGCGGTTCACCGGGTCGGCGGGGCGATCCCCTACCGGGGAAGGTTCCACCGCGAGTGCTCCGTAGCCGGCCTGTCGGACGAGTCGTAGGCGGTGGACGGCAGATGCCGACGCCAACAGGGTCACACTAGAGAAGCGTCTCGATGCTCCCCGCGATCTCTATACTTTCAAGGCTGACCCGGCATCGCAAGGCCAGGACACGCACGCCCGCGGCATGGGCCTCGCGCAAGCGCCCGGCAAAGTGAGGGGCCACAGGCTCATGGGGGGCAAAAGCCCTGGCATCGGCCCGCTGCACAACGAACACCACCGCTGCTTGCTGTCCCTGCCGCCTCAAGGCAATCAGCTCCTCCAGGTGACGATTCCCTCGTAGCGTCGGCACATCAGGGAAGAGAGCCACATCCCCCTCGACCAGGGTAACAGACTTGGTCTCCACCCAGCAGACGCCTTCGGGCCCCGAGAGACGAAAGTCCAGCCGGCTGTTGCCGACCCGCACTTCGGCTTCGACCTGAGCTCGAGGGAAACCGGGCAGGCGGCCTGCCGCCAATGCCTCCGCGAAGAGAGTGTTGGGAAGCCGTGCGTCCACGGAGACCAGCGCCGTGGGCATCTGCACCAGTTTGAGATCGAACGGTGTCTTACGATGGGGCGCTGCCGCGGCCGCCACCCAGACGCGTCTACCCGGCTCAAAGAGGTCCGTGAGGCGCCCGGAATTGGGGACATGGGCCGCCGTCGGCTCTCCTTCCACCAGGACGGTAGCCCGGAAGCGGTTGTCACGCCGCAGGAAGACGGCAGGCTGTAGTGGGGGCAGGTTCATCGGCTTGGGAGGGCGTTCGGAGTCGGTTCGCCTTCGGCGAGGCCGGACCCGGCCGCGAATTGCCGGGAGCTTGCGGGCAACGCCGGGATTCTCACACAATCGCGCGCTTCACCGCTCGGTTCCGGCCTTGCCGCGGGAACACGCCCACAAGAAGGGGCCATGTCCGGGCCTGGCCAAAAGGGCACAACGGGGGTGCCTGGTGTACAATAGCGGAACCGCCACTGCCTATTGTCTCGCAACGCGGGCAGGCGGTCAATTCGACCCATGACTCCGACACTGCATTTCATCAAACTCGGGGGTAGTCTCATCACCGACAAGAACCGCCCCCTGACTCCCCGGCCGCTTACCATTCAACGACTGGCCGCGGAGATAGCGCGTGCCTATGCCGCCCGACCCGACCAGACACTGATCATCTCGCACGGCAGTGGCAGCTATGGGCACGCGGTAGGTCGGCGATATGGCACCCGCGAGGGGGTGCATGACCGGGCGGGCTGGCAGGGATTCGCGCAGACAGGTTACGTAGCGGCGCAGCTCAACCGGCTGGTGCTGGGGGCGCTGCTGTGCGCCGGCCTTCCTGCCATCAGCCTGGCTCCTTCGGCGCTGGCGCAGTGCCGCGACGGCCGCATCGCGCACTTCCACGCGGCACCGATCCGCAGGGCGCTGGAAGCCGGCCTGGTGCCGCTGGTCTTCGGAGATGTGGCCTTTGACGAGACCCGCGGCGGCGTGATCGTATCTACCGAGCAGGTGCTGGTTGCGCTGGCCTCGCACTGGCCGCCCGCGCATATCTCTCTGGTGGGGGTGGTAGATGGGGTATATGATGCGGATCCGTTGAGCGACCCGCAGGCCCGACGCATCCCCACCATCACGCTGGCCGATCTGCCCGAACTCAGCAGCCACCTGCAGGGCTCTCACGGCATCGACGTGACGGGAGGCATGCTGTCCAAGGTGCAGGCCATGGCCGAGTTGGTACGCCAACTCCCCCAGACGCAGGTGCATCTGCTCAGCGGTGAAATCCCCGGTCGTCTCGAGCGTCACATCAGGCAGATAGAGGACCCGCTGGGCACGACACTGCGCGCGGCCTGAGATGGCGGCAGCAGAGCCGCAGACGGGGGGAGGGCGCCCGGCCGCGCGAACGCCCTCCGTCGAGAAAGCCCGCGACCGGTGATACCGGCGGACGGCGTTTTAGTCGCGCTTGAAGGCGCTGTAGTCGGGTGCGCGGTAGTGGGATACGCCCACCCCCTCGATCTCCAGCATGGCCTGGACTTTCAGCGGCAGCCCAAACAGCTTGATGAAACCCTCCGCGTCCTTTTGATTGTAGACATCGTCCTCGTCAAAAGTCACATAGTCCTCGCGATACAGACTGTAAGGGCTCTTGCGACCGACCAGAATGGCATTGCCCTTGTA
>RFJM01000548.1 GCA_003694905.1 Caldilineae bacterium | reverse complement strand
GTGCGGGGGCGCTCCCCCGCACTGCGCCGCCGGCCAACGAGAGAGGCGGCCGGGGTTTCAGCGTCTCGGGCAAAGTTGCATGTGGGACAGGCTTTCCAGCCTGTCCGGATGCCGGCCCAGGCAGCACGGCCTGGCAAGCTGAAACGATCGTTGGTCGTCTGGTCGGGTCGGGCCGCCTCTTTTTTCCGGGGGGCGCTGCCCCCCGGCCGTCGCCAAATTGAAACGCGCACAGCCTCCGCTGCCGTTGGCAGCCGCGGGGCAGATTGGGGTATAATAGGGGCGCTGCAAAGCATGGGGTTCACTGTGGCGCAAAAAACCTTCTCCCCCTCGAGAGGCAAATCCCCAGAATCCCTAACCCCTCTCATCTCTTCTCCTGTCCTTTCCCCGCTTCCTGCAAATGGCTCGCTCAGTTATCGAAGAAATCAAAGAACGCCTCGATATCGTGGAAGTCGTCGGGCGCTATGTTCCTCTGAAAAAGTCCGGCACTTCCTACAAGGCGCTCTGTCCTTTCCACACGGAGAAGACCCCCTCCTTTTTCGTCTTTCCCCACACCCAGACCTGGCGCTGTTTCGGCGCCTGTGGCACGGGGGGTGATGTCATCAATTTTGTACAGAAGCGCGAGGGGCTAGACTTCCCCGAGACCCTGCGCATGCTGGCTCGGGAGGCGGGAGTTGACCTGGACCGCGACCGGGATCCGCAACTGCTGGCACGCCAGAATCTGTTGCGCGAGCTCAATCATTTGGCTGCCGCTTACTACCACAACCTGTTGTTGAACAGCCCTGCGGCAGCCGCTGCCCGCGCCTATCTGCAGCGCCGAGAAATTAACGACGAGACCGTGCGCCGTTTTCAGCTCGGCTTTGCACCGGCCGGTTGGGAAAACCTGCTGGCCTATCTGCGCGAGCGAGAGTACAACGTCGAGGACATGGAAGCCGCGGGGCTGGTCGTCTTCAGCGATGATGGTCGGCCCCACGATCGCTTCTACAATCGCCTCATGATCCCCATTCGCGACCTGCAAGGCCGAGTGATCGGCTTTGGCGGCCGTACTCTGGGCGATGGCGAACCCAAGTATCTGAATACCGCTCAGACTGCCATCTTTGATAAGAGCAGCACCATTTTTGCGCTGGACCTGGCCAAACGCAGCATTCGCTCTCGCGACGAGGTTGTATTGGTCGAAGGGTATATGGATGTGCTCAGTGCACATCAGCGCGGTTTCACCAATGTGGTGGCCGTCATGGGCACTGCCGTCACCAAACAGCAATTGAGGCGTCTTAGTAAGTACACGCGCAACTTTGTCTTCGCGCTGGATGCCGATGCCGCCGGCGCCAACGCCACGTTGCGTTCGGCTTCGGTGATTCGTGATACCCTCACCCGCTCGCAGGTGCCCGTCCCCACACCCTGGGGCAAGTTCCGCTACGAGAAACGGCTTGACGCCGTGGTCAAGATCGCTGCCATGCCACCCGGCCAGGATCCTGACGATGTACTGCGGACCGACCCGGCGCTCTGGCAGCAGTTGATCGCTCAGGCCACCCCTCTTGTTGACTTCTATTTCGACATGGCCCTGAAAGAGGTGGATTTGAACACCGCGCAGGGCAAGTCGGATCTGGTACGAAAACTCATCCCCACCATCCACGAAATCGACAATCCGGTCGAGAGGCGGCATTATGTCGGCCGGCTGGCGAACCTGGCCGGCGTGACGGAGCGGGAGATCGACCTGGAGCTGGAAAGCTACGCCCGTGCCCTCAGCCGGACTCGCCGCCGCGAGGAGCCACCGGCCGTCCCATCTGAGACTGTTGAGCAGAGCGAGGAGCCCCCCTTGTGGCCGGAAGAGGCTGCCACCGAGGCGGAAGCCCCGGCTGCCACCCGGCCCACCATCGGTCCCGAAGAGCACATCCTGGCCTGTCTGCTGGCGCGGCCTCAGCTCATCCTCTGGGCAGATGGCGCCCTGGCCGAACTACGAGTCGAGCCCGTCAGCAGTGAAGACTTCGAGAACTCGGTCAACAGGGTGATCTTTGACGCTTTGCAGGAATTCTTGTACAGTGACGCTGACGAGATCGAGGAGCATCTCCTCGAGGTGCTCGGCGACTTCACACGAACCTATCTGGACGAGTTGACCACCTACGCGGATGCTCTACAGAACACAGACGAAGACCAGCTACGCAAAGATCTGATCAACAGCGTGCTCAATTTACGCCTCGCGCACCTGAAACAGGCACGCCGGAACTTCGAGACCGAACTTCGCCATTGCGGCAACGACAAAGAACAACGCGAGTTGCTCGGCCGGCAGCTCGTCGATAACACCCGGCAAACGAAGCTCCTGGAAAAAGCCCTTTCCTCTCGTTCCGCGTCTACACAGTGGGTCAGCGAAGCGCTGCGATACTCCTTCTCAACGTAAGCGCCTCTCTCTCAGCGACCACATCTCCTCTACCGATCTGGCGAGCCCAGACTGCCATTCCCTGCACCCCCTCTCCCTATTCGGCTCCCTGCTCAATAGCAGGAACATCTGCGGAAATTCCGTCCGGATGTTGATACACCAGTCACGCCACATATGAATGCCACGAGTTATCTGGACAACGATCCTTCCGACTTCGACGATGTCGATGTCAAGCCCGACTTCATCATGCCGGAAGAAGAGGAAACCTCTCTGAGGGACGATGAAGACCTGGAGGATTTCAACGAGGAAGAAGATAGCCTGGACCTGAGCGAAGATGTCCTGGCCGATATCCCCGTACTCGAGTTCGACGATGGCGAGGAGACCGGCCTGATTCCCGAAATCGAAAGGGACACGGAACTGGAAGCCGAGGTCGAGGCCGAGGCCTTCTTGCCGGTCGAGCGTATCGTCCATGATGTGAGCATCGACGATCCGGTACGGCAGTACCTGCGCGAGATCGGCCAGCATCCCCTGCTGAGCGCCGAGGAAGAGGTGGCCATCGCCAAGCGCATTCGCGCCGGACAGGAAGCGGAAGCCAGGTTGCGGGAGCTGGCAGGGGACTCCAAGAGCACGACCGAGGTGCTGGAGTCGTTGCCACCGGAAGAACGGGAGCGTCTCGAAGCCCTCATCAGTGATGGCTACGAGGCCCAGAAGGAACTGGCGCGCAGCAATCTGCGGCTGGTGGTGAGCGTGGCCAAGCGTTACATTGGCCGCGGCATGAGCTTCCTGGACCTGATCCAGGAAGGGAACCTGGGCCTGTTGCGGGCCGTTGAGAAATTCGACTATGAGCTGGGCTACAAGTTCAGCACCTATGCCACCTGGTGGATACGTCAGTCCATCTCGCGGGCCATCGCCGATCAGGCCCGTACTATCCGCATCCCGGTGCATATGGTCGAGAGCATCAACAAACTGCTGCGGGTGCAGAGGGACCTGACCCAGAAACTGGGGCGGGATCCCACGGCGGAGGAAATCGCCGTCGAGATGGACTTCATCGAGCCGGAAGAAGAGCGGCTGGCCATCAAACGGGCACTGGAGGAAGGCGAGCCGCTGAACCCCATGCAGAAGCGCGCACTCAAGCGGGCAGCAGCCAAAGTACGGCGTATCAAACGAGTAGCGCAAGAACCCATGTCGCTGGAAATGCCCGTTGGCAACGAGGATAACAGCTCGCTGGGCGACTTCATCGAGGACGATAGCCTGCCCGCGCCGGCCGATGCCGCCTCGCAGCAACTCTTGCGCGAGCAGATGCAGGAAATCTTGAGCCAGCTCAGCGAACGAGAACGGCAGGTCCTCGAGATGCGCTTCGGTCTGAACGACGGTACCAGCCGTACGCTGGAAGAGGTGGGGAAGGAATTCGGTGTGACGCGCGAACGCATCCGCCAGATCGAAGCCAAAGCACTGCGCAAACTGCGCCATCCCATCCGCAGCCGCAAACTGCGAGATTATCTGGGCTGAGGGAGAACGCAGCAAGCCGGAAGCTGCGAAACCGGCATGACCGATGCGGCAGTCCGCGGCGTTGTCACACGGCCAGCTTGCAGGGACACACTGGCGGCAAGGGACCGCGAGCACGCTTGTCATGACGTGCGGCGACGCCTGCTGTAGCGAAAGAGCGTCCCATAGATGGCGGCCGCGGCCAGGCCAAACAGCAGGGCGCCATGCCAAACCCAGCGCGGATCCCAGTAGTCCATCACCGCGCCGGCCAGGGTCGGTCCGAAAATCGTTGGCACCGTCCAACTCAGCCCATAGACAGCCATGTAGCGTCCCCGCATCGTTTCGGGTGCGAGCCGCGCCACTACCGCCTGGGCCTCGGGAATCACGATCATCTCCCCTACGGTCAACACAATCATGGCGACGAAGAATAACATGACCGAGGTCACAAACGCATACATGCCGAACCCGACTGCCAGAAGCACGCTCCCCAGCGCCATCATGGCCATAGATGGGTAGCGGCTAAGCCGACGCGTGATGGGGAACTGGAACAACACCACCAGGGCAGCGTTCATGCTGAGCAGGTAGCCGTAACCCTGTGGGGGGAAGTGATGGATGTCACGCAGGAATACTGCCAGGGTCGTGTTCATCTGCATGTAGACCAGGGCCGTGATCATGGAGGCGAAGATGAAGGCCATGTAGATCTTATCGGCCAGGGCAACACCATAGCCCCGGAAAGTCTGGAGGAAGGATTCACTCTTTTCGGCCAGCGTGCGTTCGGGACGGGTCTCGCGAACAATCAGGAAGACGATAACGGCGGTGACAACACTGGTAACGGCATCGGCGATGAAGAGAATGAGATAGGAACGCGCCGCCAGCATCCCGCCCAGCGCCGGGCCGATGGTCACCGCCAGATTGGCCACCACGCGGGAAAGCCCGTAGCCGTGCACTCGCTGGCGCTCGGGCAAGAGGTCGGCGATCATGGCTTGTTGGGCCGGTTCGCCGCTGTTGGCAAACAGCCCCACAAAAACGGCGGCGGCAAAGAACAGGCGCAAATCGCCGGCGAACCCCATGAGCAGGCTGGTGCCGGCGCTCGCCACCAGTCCGAAGATAAGCATTGCCTTGCGTCCCAGGCGGTCGGTCAGGGCCCCACCGATGCTACTGCCCACCACCGCGGTCACGGAATAGATCCCGAAGAGAACGCCCACCGTGGTCATCCCCACACCGAAGCGCGCCGTGATGTAGAGTGAGAAGAAGGGAAAGAGCAGCGCGCCGCCCACGTGGTCGATGAAGGCGGCGCCGATCAGAATCCAAAACTGTTGGGGATACTCATGGTAGACTCGCCTTATACGCGAGAGGCGTCGTGCGAAGATCATGCCGGCAGCTTAACGCCAAACGGCGGTGCTTCCAAGTTCTGCCGGATGATAATGGGAACGGGGGCGGCACTCGCCGGGCCGCCGCAGACCGATCTTACCGGCGCGGAGATTGCGTTCACGCGGCCCTCTCTCCCGGCAGGCAGATAGCGTTGCCCCTACATCCCTTCCTGCGAGGAAGCGGAAGAGCCACCGGGCAGCATGAAGTAGACCGGGCCCTTGTCGTACCGGTGGCTGTCGTATTCCAGCAAGAAGCGCTTCTCGTCGGCGGGCGCGACGAAGCAGATATTCCCCCGAAGCGATTCACCGGGGGCGATCTCTCCTTCCAGCGGCTCGGGGATCACCCCACAGTAGCTTCTGTCATCGAACGTCGTATAAGGCTCTTGTTTCTCCCCGACCAGCCGGAAACGGCTGCCGCTAATGAAGAGCCTCTCTTCCGCTACCAGACTCGTGATCCGCAGCGTGATCATGATCATGCGCCGGCCGGGTGGTGGCTCTTTGTTGAACTGGTTGGCAAGGTGGACCAGGGGCCAGGCGTCGTAGTCCACACGTTCGATATCGATGCGCAAACCGTCCCAGGTATACGGCTGCATAGACACGTACGGAATACCGTTGACTTCGATGGCATCCGGTCCTGTAGCAGCCTCGACCGTGGCGTAGAAGGAGACCGACGTGGCCGTGGCTGCCGCTTTTGCACTTTGCACCGGCGCCACCAGGCGAGAGTAAAGAAAGCCGAGCAAGATGGCAAGGAGCGCGATCCCAATGATGAGAAAGAAGGTAAGCTGGCGACGACGTTGGGGGCTCATGCTCTCGTATTGTGCAGGGTTTCTCTGGCCCGCCGCACGGCCTCTTTCTCCGATTCGAAAGTGAGCAATGTCTCTGCTTCTTCCAGATTCCGCCCCCTGTGGGCGCGGAATCTGGAAGAAGCAGAGACATTG
>RFJM01000007.1 GCA_003694905.1 Caldilineae bacterium | reverse complement strand
GTAGGTGTAGTCGGACACCCAGCGGGGATAGCAGTAGGACATGAAATCCTTGTTCCTGGCCGGGTCTTTGACCGCTAAGTGATTCCGCTTGCGCGGCCGGAAGCCCCAGTAATCATCCTCGAAGGCGAAACTGAGCTTGTCGGTGGGGTAGGGGTAGGCGTGGTCGGGGAACCAGGGGCCGCCGCAATTCACGTGGCCCCGGCCGAGAACGTGTCCGATCTCGTGGGCCATGGTAGACTCGCTCCCTACTTTGGTTAGGACACTTTGGCTCTCGCGATTGGCCAGGCCGGATAGAGCGCTTGGTACTTTGGCAGGCATGTAACCGATCCAGATCACATTGGAACTATCGTCCGACAAATACCGTCGAATACCCAGATCGTTCAGCGTGTCAACGAACCCCAGCCCGGACGACCCAACCAATGGAAGCGGTTCGCCGAAGCTGGCGATAACACGACTAATGGGATATGTGTCCTTCAGATATCGGAGGGAGTATAACATAGCCGCGCCGGTAGCCACTGTGCCATCATAAGAGACGGGGATCAAACGCAACTTCAGGGGTGGCATGGACTCAAATTGGACGGTGACGGACATTTTGTTGTTGGTGTAGTCCACCTCCGAGGGATTGCGGTCGATGTTGACCTCCGCGTCCAGCGTCACGCTGCCCGCGGACCAATAGCCGGGCAGCCAAAAGGTGAAGGAGCGGCTGATCTTGCGTCTGTCCTCCTCGCTGACTGGATGGGCGTCCCAGAAGACGGGGATGGGACCGGCCACGTAGGTGTTGCCGGTCTGGCTGTCCTTGAGCCGGGCGCGCACGGTGTAGCGACCTGTGTCGGAGCGGGCGTAGACCCGCACTGTGGTCAGTTTGTCTGCGATCAGGGGGGCACCGTTGGCCAGGTTCTGGATGGCCTGGGTCACCTCGATGCCGGTGATGCGGATGTCGTGGTAGGGCGTAGCTGTGGGCGTAGCCGTCCACTCGGGCGTAAAGGTTGTCGTGGGAGAGGGAGTAACGGTCGGTGTAGGGCTCGGCGTGGGCGTGGCCGTGGGCGTGGGGGTGCGGGTCGGCGTGCGGGTAGCCGTGGGCGTGGCCGTGGCCGCGGCGACGGTGAGTTTGTAGGTGAACACGTTGAATTCACTGCCATTGCAGTATTCCGTTAAGAAGATATCATACTGGCCACCCGACATGTTTGCTGCGGCCGATATGCGAACGGTGGTTGTTCCCGAGCCCCGGATGGAAGGAGGATCGAAAGTCACGGTGACACCCGGCGGTCCACCGGTATGCTGGAACGTCCAAAGGGCGTTGGGCGGCCGCTCGGATATCACCTCGATGTGTGCTTCGACGGTGTTGCCGGGCGCGACCGTACCCCTGCCGGGAAAGAGTCCCGCGCCTACGTTCGTACACTCGGGTAGAGGCGTTGATGTAGGCGTGGCCGTAGCTTCTGCCGTGACGGTGACGTGAATGGCGCACTGCCCTTCGGCATTCTCCTCGGGTGCATGCCAGGAGATCACGATATCGGTGCTTCCGGATGCCAGGCCGGTAATGGTGAAGTTGCCATCTGTTACACCTGTGAGTTGGGCCGGCGTGATGCCGGCGACCGCGGGATTCGAGTTCTGAGTTACCTCATACTCGGTGCCCACCCCAAAAGCAGAGATGACGTACTCTGTTTCCTGGCCTACCTCCAGCTGCACCTCATTGGGGCCACAGAGATGGGCCAGCGCGACTTGCGGCGCGATTGCCGGCAGGATCAACAGACCGAGAACGATGACGGTCATCCCCAGCCGCGCAACCGCGGCCGGCCTCATTCTTTTGCCCCTCCGACTTACCGGCCGCGGGACAATACTTCCAAACATGGTGCGAACTCCTTGAACGGTATGTGTGGTGGACTTGCATCATACCCCGGCCGCGCTTCGGGTGCAACAGGACACGAGAGAAGGCTTACGAAGGCATCTGGAGGAACCGCCCGCCTGTATCGAGGAACTCCGGGCGTGCCCCCCTCGTACAAGTTTCAAGATGGGGGCGACTTGTGGGGCAGGCTTTCCAGCCTGTCGCCGCCCGGCGGGATCGGTCCGCCTTGCGACACCGAAACGGTGGCGGCGTACCCGCCTCTCCGGCCCTGGTCGCGTCATGAGTTCGCCCGCACTTGCGCCCCCCAGAGCCGCGGGGCAGAGTAAGAGACTACCTCCCTCTAGCGTCCCCATGCGGCGAGGGGGCTTATGGAAGGCGGCAGACCGCCCACAAGACGAAACGCGGCGCCCAAGTCAGTCTCTTTGACGCATGCCGCGATTGCCATTACAATCCGAGACATGGACGCGCCCACCATCGAAGTACTCGATTCGGCAGACCTGGCCGAGCGCGCGGCCGGCTTCTTGCAGACCATCAGCACCAGGGCCGTGGCAACACGAGGTGTGGCGCACGTGGCCCTGTCAGGTGGGTCCACACCCCGGGCGCTGTATCGTCTCCTGGCAACCCCGGCCTGGCGCGACCGCATCCCCTGGGCACACGTGCATCTGTGGTGGGTGGATGAGCGCTGTGTCCCGCCCGATGACCCGGAGAGCAACTACGGTGTTGCCTTTACGTTGCTCCTCCAGCACCTGCCGGTCACCATCGTACACCGCATGCATGGCGAGGCCGAAGATCCGGGCGAGGCCGCCCGCCGGTACGAGCAAGAACTGCGTCGGCAGTTTGGTCTGCAGGGTCGGGCACGACCCCGAATGGATCTGATCTTCCTGGGCATGGGCGCAGATGGACACACGGCCTCCCTCTTTCCCGGTACGGCTTCCCTTCAGGAAAAGCGTGCCCTGGTGACCGTCGGCCGGGCGCCCAACCCGCCCCACCTCCGCCTAACCCTGACGCTACCCGTCCTCAACCGCGCTGCCAATGTCCTTTTCATGGTGGCGGGTGCGAACAAAGGCCCGGCTTTGCGCAAGGTCCTGCACCCCAGACCGGGTACGGCCCCTCTGCCGGCTGCAATGGTGCGACCGGGACGAGGCCGGCTCACCTGGCTGCTGGACCGCGCCGCAGCCGAGGCGGCAGGTATACCGGTCAGCGCGTAAGAACCAGACCCTTCGCAAGCTCTCATTTGCGCGATTGCTCCCTGTCCAAACCCTTGCTACGCAACATTACGCCGGCCGCACTGGGAGAGTATCATTCCTAAACACTTTCTGCCTCTTACCACCCTTCCACCCTTCATCCACTCAACCGCCAAAAAACGCGCCATGACAAAACTGCACGAAATCTACCAACTCGGTCAATCTATCTGGCTGGACTTCATCAGCCGCGACATCCTCAACGACGGCACCCTGGATCGCCTCATCGACGCCGGCATTCGCGGGGTCACCTCCAATCCGACCATCTTCGACAAGGCTATCAGTGGCAGCGACACCTACGATGAAACGATCGCGCCACTCGCGGCCGCGGGCAAAGACGCCTTCGCCATCTACGATGCCATCTCTCGCGCCGATGTAGGTGCCGCGGCCGACCGCCTGCGTCCGCTCTACGACGAGAGCGACGGCGGTGACGGTTTCGTCAGCATCGAGGTCTCACCAGATCTTGCTTACGACACCCAGGGCACGGTGGCGGAAGCGCGCCGGCTGTGGCAGCTTCTCGATAGGCCCAACATCATGATCAAGGTGCCGGCCACGGCTGAGGGTATCCCCGCCATCCGCCGGCTCATCAGTGAGGGCATCAACGTCAATGCGACCCTGATGTTCTCTCTGCGAGACTACGACAACGTGGCCTTTGCCTACATCGAGGGGCTGGAAGAGCGCGCCCGTCGCGGTGAGCCTCTGGAACGCGTGGCCTCGGTGGCTTCCTTCTTTGTCAGCCGCATCGATGGTGTGGTCGACAAGCAACTGGCCGAGCGCGGAAACACCGAACTCCAGGGCAAGATCGCCATTGCCAATGCCAAACTGGCCTATGCCCGCTTCAAGGAAGTCTTTTCAGGTGACCGCTGGAAGGCCCTGGAGGCCAAAGGCGCTCGTTATCAGCGCCCTCTATGGGCCAGCACCAGCACCAAGAACCCGGCCTACTCCGACGTGCTCTATCTCGACAACCTCATCGGTCCGCACACCGTGAATACCCTGCCCCTCAAGACCATCGAGGCGGCCCTGGATCACGCCGTGGTGGCACGTACAGTGGATCGGGATGTCGCCGAAGCCAGAGCTCAGATCGCTGCTTTGGCCGATCTAGGGATCGACTTCGATCAAGTGACCGCCGACCTGCAAAAGGCCGGTGTAAAGTCCTTTGCCGACTCTTTCCACAGCCTGTTGGCGACCGTTGCCACACGGGCTCGAGATCTGCAACCGGCTTCCTGACCTGCCATGAACACCTCCCCGGCCATCCATCTGGACCAGATCAGACGCCCCTCCCCGGCCACGCTGGTCATCTTCGGCGCTTCCGGCGACCTGGCCTATCGCAAGCTGGTGCCGGCCCTCCATACCCTCTCCTGCGTCGACCTGCTGCCGGAGGATTTCGTCATCGTGGGAGCCGCCCGCAGCAACCTGAGCCACGAGCAGTTTCGGGCGCGTATGCAGGAGGGCGTGCAGAAGTTCGGGCGTCTCAGCGGTGATGCCTGCGGCGACTGGGACGAGTTCGCGTCTCATCTGTATTACCACCGGCTGACGTACGACAAGGCCGACGACTATCGCGACCTGGCTCGATATCTGCAAGAACTGGAAGACGAGCGCGGCCTACCTCGCAATCGCCTCTTCTATCTTTCCACACCGCCAACCCTCTATGCGCCCATTGTGCAGCACCTGGGACAGGCAGGGCTGTCTCAGACCCAAGGTGAATTCACGCGCGTCATCGTGGAAAAACCTTTTGGTACCGATCTGGCCAGCGCTCGCCAACTGAACCAGGAGATCCACCAAGTATTTCGGGAAGATCAGGTCTATCGCATCGATCACTACCTGGGCAAAGAGACCGTGCAGAACATCATGGTCTTCCGCTTTGCCAACCTGATCTGGGAACCCATCTGGAATCGTCGCTATATCGATCACGTGCAGATATCCGTCCTGGAAACGGTCGATGTAGGACGCCGCGGTGGCTACTACGACCAGGCCGGGGTGTTGCGCGACATGTTCCAGAATCATCTCATGCAGTTGCTCACCCTCACGGCCATGGAACCTCCCACGGCCTGGGACGCCACTCTGCTGCGTGACGAGAAGGTCAAGGTTCTGCGGGCAGTACGCCCCCCGCAAGGGAATGCCATCCGTACGAACACCGTTCGCGCCCAGTACCGCTCGCAGGATGGCAGGGGCCCCACCTATCGCAAAGAACCCGGCGTCGCGCCCGACTCTCAAACGCCCACTTATGCCGCACTGGAGCTGTACATCGACAACTGGCGCTGGCAGGGGGTTCCGTTCTACCTGCGGTCGGGCAAATGCCTGGCCAAGAAGATGACCGAGGTCGTCATCCAGTTCAAAGAAGTGCCTCATATGCTCTTCGATCACGACGAGCAGCGACCTGTTGCGCCGAACCAGCTTTCCTTCTGCCTGCAGCCGGACGAGGGTTTCCATCTCGGATTCCAGACCAAGGTGCCGGGGGCGGGCATGCGTACCCGAACCGTCGATATGACCTTTCACTTTGCCGGCACCTTTGGCGAGAAAGCACTGCCCCAGGCTTACGAGCGTCTGTTGTTGGACGCGCTCCTGGGGGATGCGTCGCTCTTTGCCCGCGCCGATGAAATCGAATACTCCTGGCGGATCATCGATACCATTTTGCAAGGATGGGAGGGGGATGACGCGCCGCCCCTCTCCTTCTACGAACCCGGCACCTGGGGTCCTGCTGCAGCCGATGTGATGTTGGCGGCCAGCGGGCGCGCCTGGGCCGTCAGTTGCGTAGACACCGACTGAGCAGATGGGACGCTCAGCGGCTGCCGCGTGTCTCTACCGCGTGACCTGATGCGCGCAGGACGGCCAGATCGCGTTTGATGGTCTTGTCACTCACGCCCAGCGCCTGGGCCAGGTCGATGACTCGGGCCGCAGCGCCCTGTTCGGCAGCTTCGTTCAGCAGGCGCAACAACCTGTGTCGGCGACGCGGGCCTTTGCCCCGGATACGCTCATCGTCGGGATGGGAAATGGTCCAGCGTACCGGGATGAAATCGTCGTCGCTGAGCGGGCGCCCAGTGGGGGTTTCCCGGCGTACCAACCGCACAACGACGCTGTTCATCCTGCGCTCATAGGCTTCTGCCACCCTGCGGTGGTCGGGAACGCGGCGCAGGCTCAGCTCTCGCAGCTCCTCGGGGAAGTCCACGAGCTTGGCCCGCAGCAGGTCAAAGGCCTGGACAAAAAAGGACTCCGCTGTCGCCGCCTCGCCTCTTTCTTGCAAGATCTCGCCATGCCAGAAGGCGATGAGATAATCCCACTCATGGCCATTGGTAGAGAGGTCTAGCGCCTGCCGTGACAGTTCCAACGCTTTGCCCAGGTCACCTTTCTTTCGGTGTACCTGGCTCCACAGTGCCAGGGCGATGGCATCCGGTTCGCCTACACCCAATTCCTCGCGCAGGCGAGCTCTCTGTTCCAGATAGTCGGCGGCCTGGTCGGGCTGCTCCAGCTCCAGGGCCACGCGGGCCAGGTAGATGAGATCCTGGGTGCACATCCAATGCTGCCCCGCTGCCAGCAGGATCTTGCTCCCCTCGCTCAGCTTCCGCCGGGCTTCTTCCCACTCTCCCCGCACGAAATGGCCCAGGCCGAGCAGGCCGATGCTCTGCGCGCGGGTGATACGGTCGCTTACTTCTGCCGCGTACTCGTAGGCGAAGTCGATGTCCTCCAGGACGGCGTTGTCGACGCCAAAGAGGCCGGTCCGCAGCGAGGCGCGGTTGAGCCGCGCCAGCGCCTCGCCCCGCCGGCTTCGTATGAGCCGGAAAGTGTTGACGGCTTCCTCGTAATGCTGCAGGGCCTGACAGGGTTTGCCCTGCAGATTGTAGAGATTGCCAACGTTGAGAAGTATGCGCGCCTCGCCGTACAGGAACCCCATAGCCCGGCACAGTTCGAGTTCCTGGCGATAGAGCTCGTGCGCGCGGGAGAGATCGTTCTGTTCGGTAGCGATAACGGCTTGAAGGTTGAGACAGTCGGTTTCTCCTCTGTGCTCCTCCAACTCTCGATAGATCGCCAGCGCTTGGTTGGCGTGGATCAGGGCTTCGTTATGCCGGCCCAGCCCGACCAGGGTGTCGGTCAGCTCGCGATGGGTGTGGGCGAGAAGCAGCGGTTCGCCCACCTGCTGGCTGACTTCTAGAGCTCTTTGCAGGGTTTGCAGGGATTCTTCAAGTCGTGCGCTCCAGTTCAGTACACGAGCCCAGATCAGCAGCGCGCTCTGCTCGGCTCGGAGATCGCCACGTTCCCGCGCCAGTTGCAGCGCTTCGGCGATGGCTTCTTCTGCCTCGGCATAGCGGCTGTGGTTGGCCAGGTAACGGGCCCAACGACACAGGTATACTCCTCGTCGCTGCGGGTCATGGCGACAGAACGCCGCCATCGCCGTCAGGTCACGCTCCTGAGCCTGGCGCTCACCGATTGTGTCCAGGATGTTTTCCCGTGCGGCCAGCAGGTCGAATCGCCTGGCTTCGGGCAGGCTGAGGCGGTCCGCCAATTGGATGCAAGTATCCAGATGTTCCAACGCCGTGGCAAACGCGGAGATGCTCTGGGCCTGCCGGGCCGCGCGTTCGTGCTGGGTCAGCGCTTCTTCCCAGGCTTCGGCCAGCTGATAGTGATGCGCCAGCTCCGCCGGTGTCGTGTCCGCATCTTGTGCCAGCATGGCTGCGATGCGGCCGTGCCGTTCACGACTCTCTTCAGGGCTCAATACCTCGCGGACGGCTTCCCCGATCAAGTCGTGGCCGATGCGATAGGCCTCATCTTCTTCCCGCAGCAGACCGCTTTGCTCCAGTTCCCGTAGGGCGGCCATCACCACCTGCGACGCCTGGCCGGTCAGACGCCGGTATTGATCCATCTTCAAAGCCCGATCCGCCAGGGCCGCGTACTGCAGGATCTCCTGCGCGGCAGGTGTCAGCGCTGCCAGCCGACGTAGCAGGAGCTCGTGCACGCGTTCGCTGAGGGGCAACTCCCGGTAGTTCTCCGTGCTTTCGTCCCAGGGCGTGCTCCAGTGCCCGGCGGCATCGCGGAACAAGATCCCCTGGGCGTATAGGGCACGCAGCGTCTCCAGGATGAAGAGAGGATGCCCGCCTGTGGCGTGGTAGAGGCGGGCCTCGAAGCGCGGTGCGGGCCGTGAAAGCCCCAGCGCGCTGCGAATTAGCCGGCCGGCCGCTTCCCGTGTCAGTGAACCCAGACGGATCTGTAAGGGTGGAGGAGCGATGGCCGCGAGATGGAAGGTGATTCGTCGAAGGGCAGCGGGATCTTCCTCTCGGAAAGCCAGGACAAACATGATCGGCCGTTGCTCTACGAGACTCCATAACTCGCCGAGTAGCTGCAGGCTTTCGGCATCGGCCCACTGCAAGTCGTCGATGCTCACGACGAGAGGTCCGCGTTGGGCCAGAGTGAGGAGGACCTTGGAGATCGCGCGATGCAGGCGATGCCGTCCTTCATCCCCACTCAGTTTGGGCAAGAGGGGGAGATCGGGTAGCCACTTTCGTAGATCGGGCAGCAAATCGGTCAGAGCCGCCAACCAGACCGGGTCCATCTGCAAGGCCAGTTCATGGGTTTCCAGGGCCGACAGATGGGAGCGGAGGAGCACCGCCCACAAGCCGTAGGGCGTCTCGCGGCCCCCTTCGTAGGCCCCGGTCTGCCACAGTTGGAGTTTGAGCCAGCGGGCCTGTGAGGCCAGTTCGGCCAGCAGTCTGCTCTTGCCGATACCCGCTTCGCCACTGATAACGACGACGGTGCCCCGGCCGCTTTGAAGGGAAGTCACAGCCTGCTGCAAGGTATGCCAGGCATCCTCGCGCCCGACAAGGGGCATGAAGGCTTCGGGCTCGAGAAAGGGAGCGGTCTGGGGAGGATGCAAGGCCCGTGGCGTTGTGCCGTGCATGATCTGGCTCGCCAGCTCCTGTGTCTCGCGAGAGGGGGGAACACCTATCTCTTGTGCCAGCAGTTGCCGCAGCGTTTCGTATTGCATGAGGGCCCGCTCTCGGTCCCCGGCCAGGGCATAGAGCCGCATGACCTGGCGATTGATGGGCTCATTCAGAGGTTCTTCTCGGAGCAGTTGCTGGGCCCATATCAGCGCCTCCTCATACATGCCCTGCCGTATCTTCGTTTCGAGCAAGGTTTCCAGACAGGCCAGATAGCGCTCTCGCAGATATTCCCGCTCCACCAGCACCCAGTCGGCATAATACCCCGGCAAGAAGGGACCGCGGTACATTTCCACCGCCTGTTGCAAGAGGGTGAGTCTGCCTTGCTCTCCGATCTGTTCGGCTTGCTGGAGCGCACGGCGGAAGGCGACGGTGTCGCACCAGAAGCTGGCCTGGGGGTGAATGGCGATGGTTTCGCGATCGCTGAAGAAGCCGTCCCAGCACTGACGCGCTCGCCATAGCGCCTGATTGAGACGCCGGCGGGCATCACTTTCCGGGAGGTCGGGCCAGAATGTGGCAGCCAGGCGGCTGCGCTGCTGTACCTGGGTGGAGTGTATGAGTAGGTAGGCCAGCAGCAGGCGGGCGTGATGCCCGGCCGGCAGTTGCAGATCCTGATGGTGTTCGTCCTGCAGGCGATACTCGCCCAGGAAGTGGGCATGCAGGATGAAGGCCATGAGGCGACTAGTTGATTCCGTCGGCTGCCCTGGGCCGCCCAGAAGGCGGGGGAGGCGCCGGTGTTCGGGCGGGCAGGGCGGCGCGGTTGAAAGAGGTGGGCGGCCGCACCTGTACGGCCGGGATGGCGGCCTGCACTGTCCCGGGTTGTTCTTCCCAGGTGATCACCGAGTAATCGTCGAAGTAGGATGTGACAGACGCATAGTCCGAGGCCCAGTTGACGACGCCGAAGTAGCCGTCGCCCAACAGCGAGTCATCTTCGACGGTCTGCAGGTACTGGTCGTTGATGTAGAGGCTGATGAAGTCGGCGTCGCGTATGACCGTCAAGTGGTTGCTGCTGCTGCCGGGGTTGATGTGCGGCGTGTAGAGCCAGGCGTCGTTTTCGATGTCGTCCCAGGTAAGCGCATACCAGGTGCCGGCGTATTTGGCCAGCACGTATTCCTGCGTGTCGGGTACGATCAGCAAGGCGTAGAAGGTGGAGAAGCTGCCATCTTCGCCGAACATGAGCCCATACGCTGTGGGATAGATGCTTTCTTCCCGGCGAACGGTCACGTCGAAGATGCCGTTGGGGCTGCTGCCACCGGGCGACCGGAATACGCAGGCGTAATTGGGTTCGGTCGTAGTGACGTATTCGCCGTCCTCGTAATGTGCCTGGCAGGCTTCGGTGCTTCCCACCGGCCAGCCGCTGTAGGGATTGCTGAACTCGTCGAGGAGGATGCGGGTGGGAACGCTGATCTTGAAGTCGTCGAAGTAGGTGATGGCGCTGCTCCGGTCGTAGGCAGACCAGACGGCCACACCGGCGTAGGCATTGTCGGCAAAGTCGGTATCGCTGATATTGCCCACCATGTGATCATTGATATACAGGCGGGCTCCCGTGCTGGTGCGGCGCACCTGCAGCTTGTTGGTCTGCCCTGCCACACGGATGGCCGGCTCGGACGTGACATCGGTGAGATCGATCCAGCCGCCGTCGTACTTTTGCACCAGATAGGTGCTGTCGAAGGGATCGACCCAGAAGACATAGAACTGATCGAAGAGGTTGGGGTTTTTCCAGCCGAAGACCAGACCGTAGACGCTGCCATCCAGGAGGGAGCTCTTGCGGGCCTGTACCTGAATGGTGACGTTGCCGGGTTGTGCTACGGGTGCCTCCGAAATGCAGACCCAGTTGAAGTCAAGGGCGGCAACACCGTACTCACCGCCGGCGTAGGCCATCTCGCACGAGCTAAACACGCCGGTGGTCCAGCCGCTGCCGGGGTCGCTGAAGTCGTCACCGAAGACGAGAGGTGAAGGCATAGGGGTGGTGGTCGGTGTGGGACCGCCGGGCGTGACTGTGGGTGTGGGCGTTGGACCGCTGGTGGGGGTAGCCGTAGGCGTGACCGTGGGCAGGGGAGTGCCCGCTGGGGTAGGACTGGGCGTGCCCTGGCCGGCCAGGGAGCGGAGCGACACCGGCAGGTAGAGCATGGCAGTGGGGGTAAAGGGAGGGATGGTGGGCGTGGGG
>RFJM01000547.1 GCA_003694905.1 Caldilineae bacterium | reverse complement strand
GTCGGCCGACGTCGCAGATGACCCTTGCCAGCTGGCGCACCGGCTGCCCCTATTTTGAAACGCACCTCTCTGGGATGAGCCCTTGCTGCAAATAGAAGGGAAGTGCTACAATCTGTTTTGGCGCTACATGGTATGGTTGACATCTTTGGGTAGATGGCCAGCCATGTTGGCCATCGAACCAGAGTTCCAGACTGCTCTTTCACCTCGCCCAACGCCTTAGGCACATACCCTCGAGACCGGAAGTTATACGCCGCATGTGCTTTCGGGATTGAGAGGTCTTTCGCACTTCGCAGGTAAGCCACACTTGAAACGGGCCTACCGGTTCGTTTGAAACATGCTTACCCCGAAAACATGTTCGCGATGCGTGCAATGTTCATTCCATTCCTAACACAACTTGCAGGGCAATCTCCTCTCCTGCTCGCGTATTTTGTCGGGATAGCATTGGCCCTGGCGTTTTGGCGCCGGTATCCGCGCCCCAGTGCCTTCACCTTGGTAGCGATGCTGCTTCTGATTCTCATTTCGCTGGGGCAGACTGTGGCCAATGTCTACCTCGTTGTTTACAGAGGAGGCGGCGTGTCCTGGAGCCCGGCGAAACTTCAGTGGGCATTGACGGCAAATATGCTGGTAGGTTCTCTGACTCGGGCGCTGGCGCTGGGCTTGCTGTTGGCCGCAGCATTCGCCGATCGCGAGCCAGCCGGTTGAGCACGGGTTGTGCCGCAGTACGTTGGAATCGGAGCGCGCTCAGCCACGAGCTGGGGCGGTGGCGCTTGCCCGGCGGCGGGTGGGAATGGCGATGCCGGTCTGGGCCAGTTCGGCCATATCGCGCAGGATGGTCCGGCGGCTGACTCCCAGGGCTGCCGCCAGATCATGATCGGTGGGGGCCGCGTGGTAGGTCGCGGCCTCGCGCAGGAGGCGGGTGAGAACGAATCGACGTCGCGCGGCCTTGTCCGCGATACTCTCGTCCTCGGGTGCGCTCACCGTCCACGTCACGCGAACGCGTTCCTCTTCCCGCAACGGCCGGCCGAGGGGAGCCTCCGCGCGCGCCAAAAGGACTTCGCGACGTCGTTCCACACCTGCCAGCTCATCGCGCGCGGCGACAATGGCGCCATTGAGGGGAACGGCATGGAAAAACCGCTCTCGCGCGGTATCGTCGGCAATGCCACGGGCCAGGCGTTGCAGCTCCGCATACGCTGCGGTCACCAGGCTTCCCCACTGCTCCTCGCCTTCCAGGGTTTTCCACAGCAGGGCCAGAGTCCACAGCCAGCGCTGTTTCTCGTCACCGCTCACATCGTCCTGCCGGAAGCGGTGCCAACCACGGCGAGCCAGTGCTTTGGACTCGGCCTCCTCGCCCTGCGCGAACAACGCAAGTCCGAGAAGCGCCTCGCATTTCAGTTCGTTAAGTGCGTCGCCACATTCCCGCCATTGGTCGATGGCCTCGCGTAGCATGGACGTGGCTTCGCGGTTGCGCCCTTGTCCGTGCAGCAGGAAGGCCAGATCTTGCTTTGCATAGGCCACAAACACGGCCGCATCCATTGCTTCCGCCTTGTGCAAGGCGCTGCGGAAGTACCGTTCCGCCTCCGTGCTCTGACTCCTGGCCTGAGCGATGAGGCCCAAGGCATCGGTAGCGATGATGACGCCGGCTTGCTCGCCCACAGCCTCGAAACCCTCGCGTGCGGCCTGTGCGTGCGACCAGGCCAGATCGAAATCGCCCAGCGCATAGGCGGCCATGCCCAATGATTGATGCGCGATGCTCTCGCCCAGCCAATAGTGGGCGCGTTTCTGGGCGGCCAGCACCTCATCGGCCATGGTTTCCATGCGGTCCCAGGCGCCGATATTCTCGTAGACCGAAAACAGGTTGAGCAGAGTACGCGCTTCGCCCAGCGCATCGCCGCTCTCCCGCAGCGCGGCCAGTGCCTGATGGAGCATCTCCAGGGCCATGTCCTGATCCTGGCCCAGCTGGATCATGCTCCAGGCCAGGCCGTCCAGCGCCCGGCCTTCGTGGCGTCGGTCTCCTGCCAACCGCGCCAGGACTAACGCCTGTTGGAGCGATGTGCGAGCCGCTTCGACGCGCCCCATGCGCAGGTAGAGATCGCCGAGCAATTGCTGCACTTCCAGGCGTTCGCTATCGTGGCCGCGTGCTTCGGCCAGGGCGAGCGCGTCCTGCAATTGCCGGGCCGCGTCATCGTGATGTCCAGCATGGATGGCCCAATCGCCGCGCGCGAGCATGGCCCGAAACACCAGGTCCTCGTCGTCTAACTCACGAGCCAAAGCCAGGGCTTCATCAACGGACCGACGCTGGCGCTCGCGGTTGCCGATGACCTGGCAGACGTAGGCCAGATCCAGTAAGGCTTTGATGCGGGTGGGGTCGTGCTGCTCGGGCGCTAACTCCAACCCGCGGCTGAGGGCGAAGTCCGCTTCGGGAAATGCCAACTGCTCAATCTCATAACGTCCGGCTCGAATGTAGACATCCGCGGCCCGCTCTGCCTGGCCGGATCGGTCGAGATGCAGGGCCAGGAGACGCAGTTGCGACCGATCGTCCTCCCCGGCCAGCAGCTCGGCCGCGCGTGCGTGCAGCAGGCGCCGTCGCTCTTCGGGAATTCGTTTGTAGACGGCTTCCTGCACCAAATCGTGCACGAAATGGTAGCCTTCGTCGTCGAGATGGAGGAGCACCCGTGCGATGAGGGCCGTGCCGATCTGGGCCAGACGGTGGTTGGAAAACTGTAGCAGATCTCGCCAAAGCGCAAAGGAGAAGCGGTCCCCCAACACGGCTGCCGCTTCCAGCGCGGCGCGTTGTTCCGCGGGGAGGTTGGCCGCGCGGCCCGCTATCGTGAGCTGGTGCGCGGGCTCATCGTCGTCATGGCCGAGCAGATACTCCTGAATGAAGAACGGGTTGCCGCCGGTGATGGCGCGCACCTCTTGCGCCGATGCGGGGACATGTTCCGGGAGTAGGGCCTCCATTTCCGCCAGGCTCAGCGGTTCCAGGCGTGCGACGCGCAGGCGGGCTTCACCTTCCCAGCGGCGAAGATGGCTCCAGCCCGTAGGAGGCGTTTCGTCGGGTCGATGGCCGAGTATCAGCAGCAGGCGCCGGTGGCGCAGACTAGGAGTCAGTGCCGAGAGGGCTTCCCACAGGCTGGGTTCTGCCCGGTGCATATCATCGAAGATGAGGACCAGAGGCGCGAAATCGCTGACAAGGGCCAAGAATTCGGACAATGCGTGATGGAATCGCAACCTGGCCTGGGCGGCGGGCAATTGGGCGAGGGGCGCGCGGGCACGCCAGGCCGGGTGAATGATGGCCAGCGCGGCCAAGGTCTCCGGTGAGAGCAGGTCCGCCACCGGGATGGTCTTGGAAGCACCTAACACTGCGGACAGCACTTGTTCGAGAGGGCCCAGAGGCGAGGACGCGGGGTATTCGCCAATGCGTTGCTCGACAACGATGGCTCCGCGCCAGGTCGCGCTCTCGCGTATGGTTTCGAGAAAGCGGGTCTTGCCCATACCGGCCTCTCCCTCGACCAGCAAGACGCCGCCATGGCCGCCGAGCGCCAGCTCGATCGCTCGCGTCGCGGTGGCGCGTGCAGCCTGACGTCCCACGAAGGGCAGACGGTCGGGCAGGGATACGCCCATCTGGTGGCGAAACGCGAGCAAATCCCTCTCGTCCTGCAGGGCCTGGGCCAGGCGCCGGGTAGCGGCTTCGGGAGGTGCATCCAGCTCGCGGGCCAGCAGGGCTTTCAGGCTTTCGTAGATCTCCAGAGCCTCGGTGAAGCGGTTCTCTTTTGCCAGTATGCGCATGATGCCACGATAGCTGCTTTCCCGCAGAAGGTCGGCCTGACTCAACTGCCGGTAGAGACCCAGCGCTCTGCCCGTGTCATAGGCTTCCTCGGCCAGTCGGGCCAGGATTTCTAGGGCGTCGAGGTAACTCTCGCGCAGGGCCACGCGCGGTGCCAGTGCCCAGTCGGCCTCGATGTCGGCGAGCAGATCGCCCCGATAAAGCGAAACGGCGCGTTCCAGTGACTCGCGCGTGCCCTGGCGGATGCTCTGCTCGAACTCCCATACATCCAACCTGAAGTCCGATCCCAGGTTCAGCCCCACCGCTCCGCGCCCAACGTGCAGCCACTGTTCGCCCAGTACCTGCCGCAGCCGGTAGAGCGCATCCGAGAGCAGGCGACGCCCGCGCGAGAGGGGGGCATCCGGCCACAGCAACGCCGCCAACCGCTCCCGCGGGTGCTGCGTGCGACCATGCAAGGCCAGATACGCGAGCAGATGCCGCGGCTTGCCGCGTGGGATGTTGAGGGTCTGCCCGTTGTCGTGGACGCTCACTCGGCCCAAGAGCTGTACGTAGCGACCCCCACCTGCGATGGTGTACATGGCATCGATTGTAAGCGGTTTTGCCGGTTCTGTCTGCAAGGCAGAGTCCGAATGCAAGCCAGGAAGGGGGATGGCAGGCGGAGCAGGAGGTGTGTACGAAGGTGTACGGGCAAATCTGTGATTCACCCGCAGGTGAAAAACTCAACTCGACGGCACAATCGAGCATCGCTTCGGCAAACCAGGCGGTGCTGTTGCCTGGCGCCGACAGCCTACCCTATCTTGAAACGCGCCACACCGGCAATGCACATTTGGACGATGCGGGCATGTGGGTTTACAATTGCCTGAGCTAACTGTTAGTTGGCCTAACTCACTCTAGGAGAAACACATGCCATCAGAGGATGAACTGGCCCGTCGCATTCTGGATATCATCCCCCTGGTCATGCGGGCCACGGGTGCCGATATGCGCCGGGAGGCTGCGGCCGGCTTTCAGGTCCCTCACTACCGGGTGCTCAAGTTGCTGCTGCAGCAGCCGCGCACCCTGAGTGAACTGGCAGCCTGCCAGGCCGTTGCCCTGCCCACCATGTCTCGCACCGTGTCCGTCCTGGTCGAACGCGGCTGGGTGACACGCTCCCAGGACCCCCGGGATCGGCGACGCGTTCAGCTCCGAGCCACCGACGAAGGCCGGGCCGTTTTCGAGAGTCTGCGCGCCCGCGTGCAGGAACGTCTGGCGGATCGTTTGGCCGTGCTGACGGCCGAGGAGCGCGAGCAAGTCCTGACGGGATTGCGAGTGCTGGAGAAAGTCTTTGCCACGGAGGAAACGCGTGAAAGCCGTTGAAGCCCCTGCCCGGAACCGGGCGGGTCATTGTCCAGATGCTGAGACGAGCGTCTGAACCGTCAAACCTTATTTGCAAAGGAACATCGTCCCTATGAGACGGATTCTGAAATACCTGAAACCCTTTACCCTGCCGCTATTGGCGGCTATTGTCTTGCTGTTCATCCAGGCCAATGCCGACCTGGCGCTGCCCGATTATATGTCCCGCATCGTGAATGTGGGTATCCAGCAAGGGGGCGTGGAAAGTGCACTGCCCGAAGCAATGCGCGCGACCACGCTGGAGCGCTTGTCCCTGTTTCTCACGCCGGCCGAGCAGGCCGAGGTCGCCGCGCACTACCGGCGCGTGGAATCGGGCTCGCCCGAAGCTGCCGACTACCTCGACCGCTATCCGGCGTTGGCGCAAGAATCGATCTACGTGCTTCAGACGGTGAGCGCTATCGAGCGCAACCG
>RFJM01000546.1 GCA_003694905.1 Caldilineae bacterium | reverse complement strand
CGGCGACAACGTGAAGATGACGGTCGAGCTGATCGTGCCTGTGGCCCTGGAGGCAGGCAGCCGCTTTGCCATTCGCGAGGGCGGCCGCACCGTGGGCGCAGGCGTCATCTCCAAGATCCTGGAATAAACTCGATTGTGACTCAGGGGGGGCAGGCTTCGGCTTGCCCCCGGAATCCCCAAGCTAGGACGAAAAGACAGTGGCCAAAAAAGGAAATCGCGTGCTGGTGACCCTCGCCTGCACCGAGTGTAAGGAACGAAACTATCTGACGAGCAAGAATCGGCGTACCATGACGGGACGCCTGGAACTGAAAAAATACTGCCCGCGTTGCAGGCAGCATCGCTTGCATCGGGAGACCAAATAGGGTATCCTTATATAGAAGCAAGCAATGCAAAAAGCATAGGCGAGTAGCTCAATTGGCAGAGCGGCGGTCTCCAAAACCGCAGGTTGCGGGTTCAAGTCCTGCCTCGCCTGTCTTCTTGTCAAGACACCGCCCTATTCCTCTCAGACCCCTGGCGATTCTGCCCGGCGCATATCCCCCGCAGGAGGTTTCCTCCCGGGCCAAGGGTCGGGCAATCCTCTGAGAGTGAAGCAAAGGCGGTGTCTTACACGGTTAAGGCCGTGTATGTCGTCGCCCACGGCGATGATGCCCTATCCCACCTCATCTTCGGAGCGTGCCTGATGGCCAAGACGAAATCTGAGGCTGTTGGCAAGACCAACGTCAATCCCATTGTTCGATATTTTCGCGAAACCCGCGCCGAAATCGGCAAGGTGACCTGGCCTACGCGCGAGGAGTGGCTGCGCCTGAGTGGCATTGTCCTGGCCGTGACCGTGGCGATGGCCATCATCCTGGGTGCAGCCGACGCCATTAGCTCACAGATCATGAGCTTCTTGTTATACAGCTGAGCCCGCGACGGCAGCCAATGCCGCCGGTATTCGTCGTCTGCCCTGGCCATCTCGTCAGCGCTCCTTAGGAAGATCCCGTGACCGATACGAAGAACGACTTGCCCGAGCAAGAAGAAGAACTGACCCCTCAAGCCGAAGAGACAGTCGAGGAGCCTCAAACGCCCCTTCCCGCCGAAGAGAAGGCGGAGCCGGAAGAGGTGGACGATGGCCGCGCCTGGTACGTGGTCCATTCCTACGCGGGCATGGAAACCAAGGTCAAGAAGAATCTCGAGCATCGTATCGAGTCCATGGGCATGTCGGACACGATCTTCCAGGTCATCGTCCCCACCGAGGAACAGATTGAGCTCAAGGACGGCGAGCGCCGCGTGGTGGAGCGCCGTGTCTTCCCCGGCTACATCCTGGTGGAGATGATCCTCAACGATGATAGCTGGTATGTTGTGCGCAACACGCCCGGCGTGACCGGCTTCGTCGGTATCGGTAACCGGCCCACGCCTCTCAGCAAGGAAGAAGTGGAACGGATCATGAGCCGCATCGAGGCCGAGGAGCCTACCGTGAAGGTGGACTTCAAGGTGGGCGAGCGGGTGCGTGTCACCGAAGGCGCATTCGCCGAGTTTCACGGTGTTGTCGACGACATCGATCTCTACCGGGGCAAGGCGCGCGTGCTCATCTCCATTTTCGGTCGCGAAACCCCGGTCGAGGTGGACTTCCTCCAGCTCGAGAAGGCCTGAGAGACGAGGCTCTCCGCTTCTCATTCATCCCCATAGCAATCAAACCCAGCAATCGGAGCTATCATGGCAAAGAAAGTCAAAGCAATCGTGACCCTGCAATTGCCGGCGGGCAAGGCGACACCGGCGCCTCCGGTTGGCCCGGCCCTGGGCCAGCACGGTATCAATATCGTCGGCTTCTGCAAGGAGTATAACGCCCGAACCTCGACCCAGGTGGGTGACATTATCCCCGCCGAGATTACGGTCTACACCGATGGTTCCTTCACCTTCGTCACCAAGACTCCGCCGGCGTCGGATCTGCTTAAGAAGGCAGCCGGCATCACCAGCGGTTCCGGCAATCCGCTGCGCGACAAGGTGGGCAAAGTCACCCGCTCGCAGATCCGCGAGATTGCCGAAAAGAAGATGAAGGACCTGAATGCCATCGATATCGAAGGTGCCATGCGCCAGATCGAGGGCAGTGCCCGGAGCATGGGCATTGAGGTGGTCGAGGACTGAGTCACGTTCGTCTATGAAGTCGTCAACCGCCGCTGTGTGGTCTCATGCAGCGGTGTTGTCTTGTTCATCTCGTGGCAGGGTGCGATGCACCCGCTATGACCACAGGAGTATTACCCAATGCCGAAACACGGAAAGAATTTCAAGGTCGTTGCTGCCCAGCTCGATAGGGAGAAGCTCTACGAGCCCAGGGAAGCACTGGAGTTTTTCAAGGAGCATCCCACGGCCCGGTTCGATGAGACGCTTGAACTGCATCTGCGTATGGGCGTAGACCCGCGCCACGCGGACCAGATGGTTCGCGGCGTGGTGGTGATGCCCCGAGGCACCGGCAAAGAGGTGCGCATTCTCGTCTTCGCCGAGGGCGAGGCGGCGATGATCGCCGAAGAGGCCGGTGCCGACTATGTGGGTCTGGACGATCTGGTGGCCAAGATCCAGGGCGGCTGGCTCGAGTTCGATATGGCCATTGCCATCCCCCAGGCCATGGGCAAGGTAGGCCGTTTGGGCCGCATCCTGGGCCCGCGCGGTCTCATGCCCAGCCCCAAGGCAGGCACCATTGTCCAGCCCAACGAGATCAAGCGGGTCATCGACGAGGCGCGCAAGGGTCGCGTGGAATATCGTGTCGACCGCACGGCGAACATCCATGTGCCCTTTGGCAAACGCAGTTTCGAAGTCGACGCGCTTTTGGAAAACCTGGCTGCCGTGGTAGACTCGGTGCTGCGCAACAAGCCGGCCGCCAGCAAGGGCGCCTATATCCGCAAAGCCTACATCTCCCCAACCATGGGTCCTTCGGCCCGTATCGATGTGGCGGCGCTGACGGCACTGCGCACGCTTGTCTGATCCCGGTGGCGTATCCGGCTTCCGGCTGCGCCCCGCCCTACAACCCCATACCCAACACATCAGCCCATCCCAGCGTCGAAGACAGCAGGTGTCGCAGGCCCAACGGGCCGGCGGCTTAATCTCCTGCCGAGGCGAAGTGGCATCGTGCGAGAGGATGCTCTGCGCGTCCCCGGTACGTATCGACTGCCTTCGCGTCGGCCGGCGCGAAGGTTTTCTTTTGCAAGCTTTCGGCGCTGAGACCCTATCCCATCCTTCAAAGGAGGTGAATTCACTTGCCTATCACAAGAGAGCGTAAGGTCGAACTGATCGACTCCTACAAGGAGAAGATCGAAAGCAGTGCGGCCGTGGTCATGGCCCGCTATAGCGGACTGACCGTAGGCCAGATGCAGAAACTGCGCAACAGTTTACGCGAAGGCGGGGCCAGTTTCGTCATTGCCAAGAAGACGCTCATGTCGCGAGCGTTGGCCGAATGCGAACGTCCTGTCCCCGAAGAGGCGCTGGACGGCCCCGTGGGCTTTGCCTTCCTGGGCGAAGACCTGGCAGCCGGTGCCAAAGCCTTGAAGGACTTCGCCAAAGAAGTCGGCGAGGCCTTCGTGATTCAGGGCGGCATTCTGGGCGACTCGGTCTTGGACGCCAAGGGTGCCCTGGCGCTGGCGGATCTGCCGTCGCGTGAGGTGCAGCTGGCCATGCTCGTGGGCGCCATCGCCGGTCCTCTGACCTCTCTGGCAGGACTGATCTCGGCGCCGCATCGCGATCTGGTCGGCATTCTGCAGGCCCGCATCGACAAAGAGGGCGGCAGCGAGGCCGCGGCCGAGGCTGCTTGAGCCCTCCCCTCCAACTCACCTTACCCGTGCATCGACCTGACCCAGGCCGGTGCCCCATCCCACCCCTTGATCATTCACTGATTTACCATAAGG
>RFJM01000545.1 GCA_003694905.1 Caldilineae bacterium | reverse complement strand
GCCTCATCCTGGCCGATGATGTGGCGGCGCAGTTCTTCTTCCATGTGAAGCAGGCGCTCGGATTCCTCCTGGGCCAGTTGGGCCACAGGGATGCCCGTCCACATGGCGACCACCTCGGCGATATCCTCCGCGGTGACCACGGGCGCGCTATCCCGGTCCCAGCCGGTGCGCAGGCGCTCCAGTTCTTCCTCGAGGCTGGCTTCACGCTCCTGGAGGGCCTCGGCGTCTTCGTAGCGCCCATCTTCCAGCGCGAGGGCGTACTGCTCACGCACGCGGCGCAGTTCCTCCATGATGCGCTTGCTTTCCTTGGCCGCAGGCGATTTGTACATCCGCACGCGCGAGGCGGCCTCGTCAATCAGGTCAATGGCCTTATCGGGGAGGAAGCGGTCGGTCACATAGCGCGAGGAGAGTTTGACAGCGGCCTCCAGGGCTTCATCGGAGATGGTGAGGTGATGGTGCTCCTCATAGGCGGAGCGGATGCCGCGCAGGATTTCCAGCGTCTCCTCGGGCGTAGGCTCATCCACATAGACGGGCTGGAAGCGGCGCTCGAGGGCCGCATCGCTCTCAATGTGCTTGCGGTATTCGTCCAGCGTAGTCGCCCCGATGACCTGGATTTCGCCGCGGGAGAGGGCGGGCTTGAGGATGTTCGCCGCGTCCACCGCCGAACCGGCAGCCCCGGCGCCCACCAGCATGTGCACTTCGTCGATAAAGAGGATGGCGCCTGAGTTGGTGATCTCTTCGATGACCTTCTTGAGCCGCTCTTCAAACTGGCCTCGATACATGGTTCCGGCCACCAGTGACCCCACATCCAGCATCAACAGGCGTTTGTTGAGCAGGGGTTCGGGCACGTCACCGATCACGATGCGTTGGGCCAGCCCTTCCACGATGGCCGTTTTGCCCACGCCCGGTTCGCCGATGAGGGCGGGGTTGTTCTTGGTACGCCGAGACATGATCTGGATGACCCGCTCGATTTCGGTCTCGCGACCGATGACCGGATCCAGCTTGCCTTCTTCGGCGCGGGCAGTGAGGTCGAGCCCCAGTTGGTCCACCAGCGGTGTGTCGCTCTCGGCCTTCTTGTGTTCGGCAGGCTGGCGCTGGGTCTGCAAGATGGAGCGCGCCGTTTGCGTGCGCACCCGGTCCAGGCTTACGCCCAGGCCCCGTAGCACATTTACGGCGATACCCTCTCCCTCGCGCACCAGACCCAGCAGGAGATGTTCTGTGCCGATGTAGTGATGTCCCATCAGGCGCGCTTCGTCCACCGCCAACTCGATCACCCGCTTGGTACGCGGGGCCAGTGTCGGTTTGCCAAAGGGCGGGCGTTCACCGCGGCCGACGGTCCGTTCGACCGCGCGCACGACCTGGGCAGGCTCGACCCCGAGCTCGATCAACACCTTCGACGCTACCCCGTTCTCTTCCTTCATCAGCCCCAGGAGCAGATGCTCGGTGCCGATGTAGTTATGATTCAGACGCTGGGCCTCTTCCTGAGCCAGTTGAAGTGCCCGGCGAGCTTTTTTCGTAAACCGGTCAAATTTATCTGCCATCTTACATGGTCCTTTATGCGTGAGTGGGGGGTGCTGGATGTTGCATCCCTTAGCGTCATTATACCAGAGATGTGGTGTTGACCAGTAACGCTTACTCCGGTCTTACTAATATAGGACGTCGAGATAGGGGAAATGGTTTCGTGTCAGAAATGCAGTTGGGTCGCGCAAGCGGGGGAAAGAAAAAGGGCGATCCCGCGCAGGCAGGATCACCCCCTTTGGTTCACTTCAGGCAGCAGACGTCGCTTTAGCTTTCTGTAACAACCTCAGCTTCGGCAACGGCCGCCTCGGTTTCGGCAGCCTCTGTCTCAGACGCATTTTCGGCTACCTCCTCGGCCTCGGCACTCACTGGTTCGGCGGATACTTCGGCGACGGCCGGCTCCTCGATCTCGCCCACGGGCTCGTCTTCCGCTTGGGCAGCCGGCTCATCTGCTTGCGCTTCTGCTTCCACTTCCGCCTCGGGCTCGAGTTCTTCTGCTTCGGAGAGGGCAGCAGCCATGGCCGTTGGCTCCTCGTCTTCTTCATCAGGTGCCCAGTCGACCACGGCGTATTCCTCTTCGGCCACACGTTTCAGGCTGAGTCCCATGCGGCGTCGTTCGGGATCGATCTTGATGATGCGCAGGGTCAACACCTGACCGTCGTGAACGACTTCCTTGGGATGGCTGATCCTGTGGTCCGAAAGCTCGCTGATGTGGACAAGGCCTTCGATAACACCATCGACACGTGCAAAGGCACCGAAGCTGGTCAGCCGGGTGATTTCGGCTTCCACGAGTTGGCCGATGGCGTAGTTTTCGTGGACGACACTCCAGGGCTCCGGCTGCAACTGGCGCAAGCTCAGGCCAATGCGGCGGCGTTCCTTGTCGACACTGATGACTTTGACCTCAACCTCGTCGCCGATGTTGACGACTTCGCTGGGATGGGTTACACGACCCCAGGATAGCTCGGAGAGATGAATGAGTCCGTCCGCACCGCCCAGGTCAACAAACGCACCAAAGGAGGCCAGGCTGCTGACCACGCCCTTGCGCACTTCGCCGACCTGAAGTTCTTCCAGTAGCTTTTCCTTCTGGCGGCGTCGCCACTCGCGCATGGCCTGGCGTTCTGAGAGGATGAGGCGATTGCGGCTGCGGTCGAGTTCGATGACCTTGAGCTGCAGCTTCCTGCCGACCAGGTCGGCAAACCGATCATCGGAATCCTCGTTCTTCCTGCCTTCGTCGCTGACAAGCTGCGATGCGGGAACGAACCCGCGTGCCTTGCCGATATAGACG
>RFJM01000076.1 GCA_003694905.1 Caldilineae bacterium | reverse complement strand
GGCGGGGGCATCAACTGCTGGGGAAGGCTCCACCGCGAGTGCTCCGTAGCCGGCTTTGAGGCGTTGCGGTTTGCGCCGGCCACCGTGGCCTGTATCGGGCTCGTGGCCCGGAGCTACACAGTCTTACCCGCCCGTGTGGCTATAGCAGAAGGGTACACCCACCCCTGCCCGCGGGGCCAAGGCCACCACGTGCAGAGCTTCGCCCCGCGCGCCGATCACTCAACCTCTCTCAACGCACGGGCCTCACGGGGGGTGCGGGGGCGTTCCCCTGCACCGCCCGCACCCAACCGCGTAGCTGCGGGCAGCGATTCCGATGCGGGCCTGAGCGGCGGCCGCGCAGTGGCACTACATGCAGATGGACTGCCGTTGCCTGTGGTAGAATAGTCCATGCCCTCCGTGCTTCTGTTGCGCTCCAGCCGTCATCTGGGTGGCATCGAACGCCAGCTGCTCGACCACGCGCGGCGCATGCAGAGGGCCGGATGGCAGGTGACCCTGTGCTGTCTGATGCGCGGCGAGGAGGAGCATCCGCTGGCCGCTGCGGCACGGGTCTGTGGGCTGATGGCTTTCACGGTGGCAGACCCCGGCCCGCTCAATCTGGCGGTTTTGCGGGAATTGCGTGCATTGATCCGCGAGGTGAGACCGGATTTGCTGCACTCGCTGGACTATCGGACCGATGTGGCTGCCTGGTTGGTGGCGCGAGGGATGCCGCGACTGGTCGAGTCCCACGGCCACACACGCGAGAGCAGGGGCATGGCCCTGTGGAACCTGTTGGACTTGCGAGCCATGCGTCGGGCGGAGGTTGTGGTGGCCGTTTCTACTGCCTGGGAAACCCGGCTGGCGGCCGGCGGCGTCCCTCCCCACCGAATCCATGTCATCGGTAACAGCCGTGCTATTCTCCCCTCCGAGCCGGCTCCGTCCCCCCGGCCGCTGCTGTCGCCCGGCCCACATCTCCTTTATGCCGCCCGCCTGTCGCCCGAAAAGGGTATCGACCTGCTGTTGGCGGCCTGGCCCCGTCTCCGTTCTCTCTACCCCGAAGCTCATCTTTGGGTGTTGGGCGAGGGGGTCCCGCGCGGCAAGGTGGCGCGCATGCTGGACCAGATGCGGGATGACCAGATCCACCGACTCGGCTATCAACCCGACATCCGTCCCTGGCTACATGCATGCGACGTGGTTGTGGCACCTTCGCGGCAGGAAGCCTGGGGCATGACCGTCTTCGAAGCACTGTGCGCGGGCAAGCCCGTGGTGACCACGCGTGTGGGGGGGCTGCCGGAACTGTGCCGGCCGGCACCGCACGCTCATCTGGTGCGGCCGGAGTCCGCCGTTGCTCTGGCAGAGGGTGTGCGCTGCGTCCTTGACCCCGAGTTTCCTCGAGGCCCCAAACTGGGCCGCGCTTTCTGCAACCGCCCGCGTTTCGCTCCCGCCCACCGTCACCGGCAATTCTTAGCACTCTACGATCTTGCCGTCGACCGTTCTGCCAAGTCCGCTCCTTGAGAAGTCAGACCATGTCCCGCCGCCGTACCCGTAAGAGCCTCGCACACGCAGCCCCGGACATGCCCACAGCTGCCCTGCTCGTGGGGCTGGCCACTTTGCCTGCTTTCTTCAATATCCAGAGCAGCGTTAGCTTCGAGCCGGACAAAGGCGCGCTTTTACACGGCGTCGCTCTGGTTGCCCTGGCTCCCCTGGTCGTGGACCGGCTGAGACGACGCGGGCGCGAGACGGATTCCTGGCCGCCGCGGTCGCCGGCCTTCCTTTTTCTGGCCGCGTATGCTGCCTTTGCCCTGGTGGCCACGGTCGCGGCAGTCGACCCCGTGACCGCGCTGTGGGGTAATCACGAGCGGGGATACGGATTGCTCTCGGTGTTCGCGGGTGTGATCCTGCTGGTCGTGGCATATCAGGCGACGCGTCGCGGGCACATGTGGCTGGTGGTGGATACCATCCTGCTGTCGGGCATCATTCCCGTGGTCTACGGTCTGGCGCAAGTTCTCGGCTTCGATCCTGTGCAGGCTCATACTGTCAGTTTCACGCTGGGGCAGCGGGCATCTTCAAGTCTGGGCAACCCCCTTTTCCTTGCCGACTTCTTGCTGTCGGTGCTGACGTTGACGCTGCTGCGCCTGCTGGCCGGTCCCCCCGTGCCCAAGAGCAGCCGCTACGCGCTGGTGGGTTATTGTCTGCTGGTAGGCGTGGTGCTGGCTACCACTCAAAGCCGCAGTGCTCTGTTGGGAGTGTTGGCCGCGGCGGCATTTCTGCTCATCGGATGGGGGCGACGAGAGGGCCGGGAATCGGTGCGGTGGGCGGGGGTTGCCGTGTTGCTGGGCGGTGCCTTTCTGCTGTTCGTGGCCTGGGCCGTCCCCGAAGTCTTGCCTCCGCGATTGGGCGACTTGTTTGCCTCGGGAGGCAGCGGCGGCCAGCGCCTGTTGATCTGGCAGGCAGTCTTCGACACCCTGGCGGCTCGACCCGTTCGCTGGCTGACGGGCTTTGGCTTCGATTCCTTGCCCTTGGCATTGGCGGCGCACGTGCCGGCAGCGCTGGCCCATTTCGAAGTGGACTGGGTGTTTCGCGTACCCGATCGAGCTCACACCCTGCCACTGGATCTCGTTGGCCAGACCGGTGTTCCCGGCCTGGTGCTGTGGCTTCTCTTCAACGCAGCTCTGCTGGAGCGACTGCTACCGGCATGGCCTGGTCGGCGATGGCCGGGCCGGGCTCTGATGGTGGGGGGCGCGGTAGCGGGGGCCGTCTGTGCCGGGTTGCTGGCCGGGCGCGCTGCCGTTCCTCTCGGCATCAGCGCAGGGTTTCTCGGTGGCGCGCTGGCGCTGCTTGTGTTGGCACCAAATCCCTCCAAAGTGGCGGGAGCGCGGCGCACGAGCAACTTCCTCGCGGCCGCGCTGGTCGGCCACTGGGTTTTGCTCACGTTCAGCTTTGCCACCCACGCAGCCGAACTGGTCTTCTTGGCCATTGCAGGGCTGGCTCTGGGACAGGATGGCTCTACTTCGACCTCGCGACGCCAGAACTCGTCGCGCCTCGACCCGCCGCCTCATCTCTACCCGCTGCTGGCAGGAATACCTCTCGCCACCTTCGCCTTCAGCCTCAGCGCGGCCGGTGTCGAAGCGCTGTTCCTCTGGACGCTCTGTCTGATCGGCGCCTACTTCTACGGCTACTGGCTCGCCCCCAATCCCGACCGGGCCGCACAACACTGGTACTGGTCCCTCCTCCCCAGCCTCATGCTGCTGCCTGCGGTGATATTCAATCGGGGTGTAGGCGCGCGGGCCTGGCTTGCATACACCTGGTTTCTCATGTGGATGCTGATACAGATCGCGCTGGTCGCTGGACTTCCTCAGCCCCCGCGGCGCCTGAGCCTGGCTTTGCCCGCGCTGTTGGCAGTGGGCCTGATCAACCTGCCCATCTTCGGTGATATCGCCTATAAGAGCGCGATCCTCACCCAGGATGACGCGGCCCGCCATACCTACCTGCAACGGGCGCTGTTGCTCAGCCCCCACGATCATGTGGTGGCGGCAGGCATCGTTCCCACAGAAAACGCGCAACTCCCCCCGGACGCCGGTCTCGAGCATCCTCGGGCCCGGCGGATCCGGGAGCTATTCGAGCATGCGCTGGCGGCACAGCCCCTGGCCGTGGAGCCCTATGCTGCCTATGCCAATTGGCTCAGGCTGCGCGTCCCGGCCGACCCCCAGGCAGAACCCCTGGCCCGCGCCATGTTCGCGCGCAGCCTGAGCCTGGCCCCCCAGGACCTCATGACCCGCAACCGTCTGGCCCTGCTGGATGCCGCCACGGGCCGCGAGGAGGAGGCCATCGCAGCGCTGGAAGCATTGCTTACGATCGACCCCCTCTACGGCCCGACCTACCTCAACCTGGCAGGCCTTTATCGGACGCGTGGCGACATCGACAAGGCACGGGCCCTGCTGCAAACCGGCAGTGAGCGCGTGCCCTGGTGGGATACACTGTCTCGCGCCCTTGCCGAACTGGAGACAGACGACTCTGCTCCATGACCGAAACCTCCGTTCTACCCCAGGTAACCGTTGCCGTGCCCATCTACAACGAGGCCCCGCGATTGCCGGGGCTTCTGCAAGCCATTCGGGCGCAACGCTACCCGCAGGAGCGAATCCAGGTGTTCTTGCTGGACGGCGGTTCCGAGGACGGTAGCGCGGAGCTGGCGCGCGAGGCAGCCGCGCGGCATGCCAACGTCTGCTACCTGTCCAACCCGGGACGTCTGGCCGCGACCGCGCTGAATACGGCATTGGCTCGGGCCGAAGGCAGCGTATTCTTGCGGCTGGACGCGCGCGCACGCCCGGAGCCCGACTACATCGCCACCTGTTGCCGGCGGCTGGCCGAGGGACGTTGGGCAGGAGTGGCCGGGCCTCAACGCGCGACCGGGGAAACATGGGCGGGCCGAGTGCATGCCCTTGCCTTAAATCATCCTTTTGGCACCGGAGCCCCTGCCTATCGCCGTGTGCAACGCGCACACGAAAGCGAAAGCCTCTGGATGGGAGCGTACGATGTCCGTTGGCTGCACAAGGTGGGGGGATGGGACGAACGCTTCGCAGCCAACGAGGATTTCGACCTCAACACCCGGCTGCGCCATGCCGGCGGCCGGCTTCTGGTGGATCCCCAGATTCGCTGCTTCTATCTGGCCAGGGACAGCCTGCGCGAACTGGGTGCGCAATACGCCCGTTATGGCGCCTGGCGCACGGTGACGTGGCGACGTCACCCCGATGCCATGCATGTGCGTCACATGGCCCCCACGCTGTTTGTCGCGATCCTCGTCCTGGCGCTGCTTCTGACCCCGCTCAGTGTCTGGCCCCTCCTGTTCCTGCTGGCGAGCTATCTGACAGTCGATGGGCTGGTGAGCTTGCATCTGGCCCGTCGCCTTGGCCTGCGGGCTCTACCCCGCCTGCTCGTCACCTTCCCCACCCTGCACCTGGCCTGGGGGTGTGCCTTCTGGTGGGCCTGGCTGCGTCCGCCCAACCACCGTCGTTGAATCACCTGCCGCTTCGAACTGGGCCACCACCTGCGGCTGGAAGAAATACCACAGCATGACCAGCCCGATCAGCGTGAACACCGGGATGCCGGGCAGGAGCAGCACGGATAGCATAATGGCTCCCCATCGGCTCCAGGGGTGCCGGTGACGCAGCCCATAACCCACCAGCAACGAGCCGATGCCGATCATCATCACCACCACCAGCGCCAGGAACAGCAGTACGGACAATCCTACCGCTCGCCTGCCGTCTTGCAGGGTGAAGATGCCTACGAACATCAGGAACAGGAGCACACACGACCCCAGAAAGGAAAATAGTCCTTGCAGGAAGAAATAGAGGATGGCGGCCGTGATGCCCTGGCCGGCTTGCGATTCGGTCAACGAGAACATAGTTGTACTCCTGAGATTAGCGACGGTGCGATGAGGAAGAAGATTTGAGCAGCGCCAGCATATCTTCGAGGGGACGAGTATTGATTACATCCTCGGCGGTGAGCCAGGCCCTGCGCGCGGTGGCCACACCGTAGGGCATCAGATCCATGTCGGCGGGCGAGTGGGCGTCGGTATTGATCGCGATCTTGCAGCCCAGCTCGACGGCGCGGCGCGCGTAAATATCGTTGAGGTCTAAACGGTAGGGATGCGCGTTGATCTCGACCACCGTGCCCGTCTCTGCACAGGTCTGCAGGACGCGTTCGAGATCGATATCGGTGGGAGGTCTACGACCCAACAGCCGGCCGCTGGGGTGGCCCAGAATATCGACATGAGGATTGCGCACGGCCCGCAGGCACCGCTCGGTAATGGTCTCGCGATCCTGTCGCTGGCTACTGTGGATGCTGGCTACCACCACATCCAGTTCGGCCAGCACATCATCCGGAAGGCCAAGTGTGCCGTCGGCCAGGATCTCGACCTCGATACCGCGGAGCAGACGAAAGTCTACCCCCTCCTGGCGCCAGCGTTGGTTCAGGGCTTCGATCTCTGCCGCCTGCTTGCGCAGCCCGTCGGCATCCACCCCGCCCGTGATGCCCAGCCCCACACTATGATCGCACACTGCCCAATAGCGGTAGCCCCGAGCCCTGGCCGCCTCTGCCATTTCCTCGATGCTGTTTTGGCCATCGCTCCAGGTGCTGTGCCCGTGCAACTCGCCCTGGAGCAGGTCGGCCGTCAGCAATTGCGGAAGTCCACCGCGGCGAGCCAGGTCGATCTCGCCCCGGCCTTCCCGCAGTTCCGGCGGGATCCACTCCAGGCCTAGAAAATCATATAGAGCCTCCTCCGTGTCGAAGAATCGCTGCACTCCCTCGGGTGCCGAGCCCCGGCCTGTGGCAGTCAGTCCGTACTCGTTAAGGCTCCAACCCTGCTTGAGGGCCAGTTCCCGCAGAGCGACATTGTGCTCCTTGCTGCCCGTGAAGTATTGCAGGGCTGCACCCCAATGCCGGGGCGCTACCACCCGCAGGTCGCATTCCAGTCCGCTCGCCAGCCGCACTCGGCTTTTCGTCGAGCCCGCCGCCAGCACATCCACCACCGAAGGTGCCTGCCGAAACGCAGCCATCACCTCCTCTGCCGACTCGCTGACCGCCAGGATGTCCAGATCGCCGATGGTCTCCTTCCAGCGCCGTACGCTGCCCGCAATCTCGAGCTTTTGCAGGACCTCTGCTGCCAGGTGCTCGCGCAAGAACGCGACGATCTGTTCTGCAGCCGGGCGGGCTACGCCGAGGGGCGTGCGCTCCTCCCTGCGTGCTTCCCACAGGGCGATGCCTTTGAGGATGCGCTCCTCCGACTTGGCCCCGAAGCCCTTCAGACCGCGCAGCTTCTGCGACTCGGCCGCTGCCTTCAGTTCGGCGACACTGGTGATTCCCAGTTCCTGCCACAGACGCGCCGCCTTTTTCGGACCCATATCCGGGACCCGCATCATTTCCACAACCCCCAGCGGGACCTCGCGCTTCAGTTCCTCCAGATACGCCAGTTCGCCCGTTTCCAGGAGCTGGGCGATGTCGGCGGCAATCCCCTTGCCCACGCCCGGTATCTCGGTGAGGCTGCCCGCAGCATGCAAAGTGTAGAGATCTTGGCCCAGACCCTCGACGCTATCGGCCGCGCTGCGGAAAGCCAGGACGCGGAATCGATTCTCGCCTTTGATCTCGAGGATGTCGGCGAGAAGGCGCAGGGTGTCGGCTACATCCTTGTTGGTCAGACGGCTCACAGGGTTCGGACAAAACTGAGGGTAGGTGGGAACGAGATGCACTCGGGCATAGTATATCACGAAACCCACCCACCTACCCGAACCCCGGAGCCAAAACGCTCAAGCCAGGATGCCGGCCGACAACCGGGCCAGCGCCAGGCTCAAATGCATCCGCCAGGGCGTGCGCACCAGCGCCCAGCGATTGTCGCTCAGTCGCTGGGCGAGTACGAATCGCCGCTTACCCGCCCGCACACGATAGATCCGCCGACCATCCGGCCTGCCCGGCGGCACGCGCCAGACACGCTCGATGGCATCTACCCGGTACTTCCTACCTCGCCAGCGAAACCCGACGAGACCAGAATCGCGCGATACGAGTATACGAACGTCTTCGAAGATCTGTCTCCGGCTCATGGCTGCTGTCCACCTCAGTCCAGTGGGGACCACTCCTCGTTGGAGAGGTCCACGGCTTCGTTGATCTCGTAGCCCATCATGCGGAACTGACGGGGCTGATGCACCGGCGGGGCCGGGATCATTGCCTGTGGCGCTGCGCCGGCCGAGGCCTGGGTGTTGGCCGGCAGCATGTTCGCCGGCATGCCGCCACCGACTACGATGATCGGGGGCTGACCATAGGCGGGAGGCCCGGGCCGCTCCTGATCGCTCCGCGTGCGGCGGGCCAGAATGACCCCAATGACGACGGTGGGTGCCAGTG
>RFJM01000075.1 GCA_003694905.1 Caldilineae bacterium | reverse complement strand
TCCTTCTACCGCACGTACGTGGGTGGCAGTGCTCTGGGCGCGTACTACTTGCTGAAGCATACGCCGGCCGGCGCCGATCCACTGGGGCCGGAGAACACGTTGACCCTGGCCCTCAGCGTACTCACCGGCGCCCCTATCTCTGGTCAGAGCCGTATGACCGCGGTGGCCAAATCGCCCCAGTCGGGTGCGGTAGGCGATTCGCAGTGCGGGGGCTTTTTCCCGGCCGAGCTGAAGTTCGCGGGTTTCGATGCCATTGTCTTGCACGGCCGTGCCTCCGAACCGCTCTATCTCTGGGTGCACGACGGCGAGGCCGAACTGCGGCCGGCCGGACATCTCTGGGGCAAGACCACCGGCGAAGTCGAGGACCTGATCTTCGACGAGCTGGGCGACGACAAGATCCAGGTGTTGCAGGCCGGTATTGCCGGTGAAAACGGCGTGCGCTTCGCGGCCCTGATGAACATGGCCAATCGCGCCAACGGACGCACCGGCATGGGCGCAGTGATGGCGAGCAAGAACCTGAAAGCAGTGGCCGTGCGCGGAAAGCAGCGCCCCCCCTTGCCGGATAGCAAGCAGCTCAACCAGCTTGCCCGCTGGGGCGCAAAGGAGTTCCCCGAGTCCGACGTCTACGGACTCGGCGTGCTGGGCACGGCCGAGGTAGTGATGCCCCAAAACCGGGCCGGCGGCCTGCCCACCCGCAACTGGGAAAGCGGCTACTTCGAAAACGCCGAGGCCATCTCAGGCCAGCGCATGGCCGAAACCATCCTCAAGGAGCGGGACACCTGCTATGCCTGCACGGTCCGCTGCAAGCGGGTGGTAGAGGTGCACGACGGCCCCCATTCCGTCGACCCACGCTACGGCGGCCCCGAATACGAGACGCTCTCGACCCTGGGTTCCTATTGCGGCATTGACGACCTGGAGGCAATTGCCTACGCCAACCAGCTCTGCAACATGTACGGCCTGGATACGATTTCCTGTGGCGCTACCATCGCCTGGGCCATGGATTGCTTCGAGCATGAACTCATCACCGTGGAGGATACCGGCGGCATCGAGCTACGCTTCGGCAACGCCGAGGCTATGGTGACGATGGTGGAGCAGATCGCGCATCGGCAGGGCTTCGGCAATCTGCTGGCCGAAGGATCGGCACGCGCGGCGGCACAGATCGGCCGGGGTACAGAGGAACTGGTCGTGGCAGTCAAGGGTCAGGAGCTCCCCGCGCATATGCCGCAGGTCAAGCGCTCGCTGGCGCTCATCTACGCCGTGAACCCCTTCGGCGCCGACCATCAATCCAGCGAGCATGACGGCGCCTATAAGGCCTACCCCGAACGGATGGCCATGCTCGACCTGACCAACCCGCAGCCGACCAAGATCCTGAACGAGGAAAAGGTTCGCTATGCCCTGCGCACCCAGTGGCTCTACAGCGCCCTGGATACCTTCAACCTCTGCCAGTTCGTGTTCGGCCCTGCCTGGCAGCTCTACGGCCCCGACCACATCGTGCAGGCAGTACGATTGATCACCGGCTGGGAGGTGGAGGTGGACGACCTGCTGAAGGTGGGCGAGCGCCGGCTCAATCTGCTGCGAGCCTTCAACGCCCGCGAGGGCATCGGCCGCGAACAGGACACCTTGCCCAAGAAGCTCACCAAGGCACTGCGGGGCGGCAAGAGCGATGGCCTCTTCGTCACGTTCGAGGAGGTGGAGCAGGCCAAGGACATTTACTACGAGATGGCCGGCTGGGACGTGGCTACGGGCACGCCCACACGCGCCAAACTGGAATCCCTTGACCTGGGTTGGGTGGCCGACTTGCTCGAGCAAGGCTGACATCCGCCGCTTTTTCGACAACGTCCGGCCCGAGTCTCAGCCCGGGCCGGACACCCACTGCGGGCCGACGAGGTGTGTATGAAATTCACGCCCTTCTGGCAAGATGATTGTCCCCGGCCGGCCGACCTGCCCGTCGCCGATGAGCCACCCGGAAACGTGGACGTCGCTATCGTGGGCAGCGGCTATACGGGGTTGAACGCGGCGCGCGTGCTGGCGGCGACCGGTGCGCGAGTTGCGGTGCTCGAGCGGCACACGATCGGCTGGGGTGCCAGTTCGCGCAATGGAGGCATGGCGACCCCCGGCATCAAGCAGGCGCAGTCGGTCATCCGCAAACGCTATGGCGAGGAGCTGGCGCGGAAATTCTGGCAGGCTTCACTGGATGCCATCGATTTGCTCGACGAGATCGTCACCACCGAAGGCATCGATTGCGCATGGCGTCGGTGTGGTCACGTCCAGCTTGCGGCCAAGGCCTCGCACTTCCCTATGCTACAGGAGAAGGCCGTCTCCTTCCAGCGGGAGTATGGGCATCGGTATCGTGTGTTGGAACGGTCCCAACTGACCGAGGAGATCGGCAGCCGGTACCATTTCGGCGGTCTGGTGGATGAATACAGCGGCGGCCTGCATCCCGCCCGCTACGTCTACGGGCTGGCGCGGGTGGCGGCCCGCCGGGGGGCCACGCTGTGCGAGCAAACGGACGTTCGCCGCATCCGCCGCGCGGGGTCACGTTTCGTGCTTGAGACAGGCAAGGGTGAGGTCGAAGCAGTTGAGGTGCTGGTCTGTACCAACGGCTACACCGACGAGCTGGTACCAGGCCTCAAAGCCAGGGTTTTTCCGGTGGGCAGCTATATCATCGTTACGGCTCCCTTGCCCGCGGATCTGCAGGATCGGCTCAGTCCCAACCGTCGCATGTACTACACCACCAAGAATTTCCTCAACTACTTCCGCCTGACGCCGGATGGCCGCATGTTGTGGGGAGGACGCAACGATCTGAGCACTGATCTGGATCTGGAAACCAGTGCAAAGATCCTCTATCGCCAGCTCTGCAGTGTATTCCCCGAACTGCACGACTACCCTCCCACCCATTCCTGGAGCGGCCACCTGGGACTGACGTTTGATCTCATGCCGCACATCGGCCGCATTCAGGGCGTGCACTATGCCTTTGGGTATGGGGGACACGGTCTCTCCATCGCCACCTATGTAGGAACCGAAGCCGGTCTCCTTCTCGCCGGCAAGAAGGCTTCCAGCCCCTTCGCGGAGATACCTCATCCCACCATGTTCTTCTACCGCAAACGGCCCTGGTTCCTGCCTGCCGTAGCGCAGTACTACCGCCTACTGGATCGGGTCTCCTGAGCGGACGCGGGGGACACGTCCTGCCGCAAGAACTCGAGCAGAATGGGAAGAACCGCGTCAGGGCGCTGATAGTGAGGCACGTGCCCCGCGCCCTGGACGATGTGCAATTGCGCCTGGGGCATCAGTGTCTGCGCGACCTGGGCCAGGGACACGGGTACGACTTTGTCCTCGCTGCCCCATATCAGCAACAGCGACCGGGCCTGGCCGCCCACGGCCTCGTACGCCTCGGGAATGGGCTTGAGCAGGCCGTGCCGTAGGGTCGAGAGCAAAGCGCGCTTGAAGCCCGCATACTGCATCTGCTCGCGGTAAGAGGCCTTGTAGGCTGCCAGTCTTTCGCGGTCGAGACAATCATCGTCGAGCGAGGAGAGCAGGAGGCGGTCGCCGAACCAGTCCATGATCAGTTCGCCCACCCATGGCAGTTCCACAATCCCGGCCAGCCTGGGCAGTTTCTGCGGCAATCCTGCCGGATCTATCAGCACCAGCTTACGCACGCGGTCAGGATGCTGCTGTGCGAACCGCGCCACAACCGGCCCTCCCATGGACATCCCCACCAAATCCACCTGCCTCTCGAGCGCCAACGCCTGCATCAGCCCCAGCAACTGGCGGTCGTAGAGATCCCGGTCGTACGCCACATCGGGGCGGTCGGACAGACCCCGGCCGTAGAGATCGTAGCGCAACACCCGGTAGCCGGCCTCGGCCAGCGGGCCGTAGATGGGGTCCCACACATAATAGGGCACGGAAAAGCCGTGCACCAGCACCACAGGTTGACCCTCGGCCGGGCCGGACAGCTCATAGTGCACTACACCGTCGGGCAGGGCGATGAAGGAGCCTGAAGCGGCCGAGCGTTCCCGGTCGGTGAGCGTACGCGTTTCGGAACGAAAACGGTAGGTGCGATGGGACATGGCTGCATCTCGCGATGGGGAGAAGGGCGGTGCTGGGCGTATTATACCTTACGCGGCCCGCGAAGTGGGGACTCGGTGGCAGGGCCGCGACCACAGCGCGGAGGATTGGTGAACCGGTGCCGGAGAATCGGAGCACCGGCCATCTGAGGCGTTGCCACAGACCCCTCGGAGGCTCCTCGCCATGGCGCTGGCGCGAACGGCTCTTGCATGCTATGCTGGCCGAAACCCGCGCACCGGCTACGGAATGCCCCAGTGAGTAGAAGCCAGCGTTTCGGCGGCCCTTTGTCTCGCATCTTCGGAGCGGCCGTTCTCTTCTTCTCCCTGCTGCTTCCCTCCTGCCTGATCGCACCCGCTCAGGGAGGTGAGGTCCGGTCGCGCGGTCGCACCGGCGCACAATGTCTGGGCCCCGCCGATCTCCCCAACTGGTTGCAAATCGAGAACGATGACGCGGACTGGTTGTGCGGCGACAGAAGGCCGGAGCGCCCCCGAGAGTACGACATCGGCGTCGTGGCTGCAGGCATCGAGGAGTGCTACCCGGGTGACGAGCCGCCGGTGTCCGGCGAACACATCTGGATCTCACCGCAGGGGGATGACACGAACAGCGGTGAATCGCCCGCATCGGCCCTGCGCACGCTGAAATCCGTGTTGTGTCGGGTGGCACCAGGCCAGACCGTGCATCTGCTGCCGGGCGTCTATCGCGAGGCTGTGGCTCTGGGCGGCGCGGGCAACGCCGACAGCGCCACCATCCGCATTCGCGGCGAGGGCGCAGACCCTACCGCGGTCGTGCTGGACGGGGAGTACTGGCGCAGCTTTGCCATCGGCCTGGTGGAGTCGTTCCACATCAGCATCGAGAACCTGACCGTGCAGCACTATACGGACGCGGGTATCTACAGCCTGGGCGGCGGGGATGTGAGCCTGGTGGGTGTGGTCTCGCGCTACAATGGACGCTGCAATGTGGACCCTGATTCGGAAGGCGAGGGCTTTGGCGTGAACCTGGTGGGGACGGGAGACATCCGCGTCGAAGGGAGCCGATTCGAACACAACGGCCCACTGCTGGCGCCGGTCTTGTGCGGCGATGTCCTGGGCACAGGGATCAACACCTTCGAGGCTTCGGGGGTGATTCGCGGCAATACCATCCGACATACGCGCGGGGGCGGCATCCTGGTCGAAAAGAGCACCGGCCCCTTCCTGGTGGAAGATAACGTCGTGGAGAAGAACGACTTGCTGGCCCCGGACAACTATTGGGACGGAGGTATCTGGATCGACGAAAGCGTGGATGTGACCGTAGGCAAGAATCGTTTCAGCGACAATTGGGGCGGTGCGGGCATCCAGATCAGCGATGAGGAAGGGGCATATCCCCGGAGTTCCAAGCAGATCACTGTGACGGGAAATACCCTCACGGGTAACTTCGCCGGCGTCCTCATCTGGGGCTATGGTGTGTGCCCGCCGCCCGGTGATGTCATCACCAACTGGGAGTCGCTGCTCCAGGATAATCGCGTGGCCGAGAACCGTTTCGACGGCAAGGATTATCCCATCCGGTGCGACCCGGAATTCGTAGGGGGAGAGGTCCCGGCACCTCGGGTTGGCCGTGGTTTTCTGCACCTGCCCTGGATCCGCTTCGCCGCCGATTGACCCGCGTCACCACCACGCGTCCCGCTCATCGGCTCGCGAGCGCCTTGCGCACCGCAGGAGCCACTACCGTGCCGAAGAGTTCGATAGCTCGGAGGACTCTCTTGTGCGGTAGCGTGCCGACGGTCAGTTGCAGCAAGAACCGCTCGTGGCGGAACAACTCGTGCTGATACAGGATCTTGTCGACGATCTGCTGGGGGCTGCCCACAAAGTCGGCCCCGCGCAGAGAACGCGAATGATCGAACTGCGCCCGCGTCAGCGGCGGCCAGCCCCGCTCGCGACCGATCCGGTCCATCTGCAACTTGAAAGTGGGAAAGGCGATATCCGCGGCCTCCTGCGAGGTGTCGGCCACGAAACCGTGGGAGGCGATGCCCAGGCAGGGTGTATGCCCGTTCTGCGCTACTGTCCGGCGATAGAGCTCGGCGAGGGGCGCAAAACGCTCGGGCAGGCCGCCGATGATGGCCAGCATCATGGGCAGCCCCAGACGTCCGGCGCGCCGCACGGATGGAGGCGTACCGCCGACCGCGATCCAGACGGGCAGGGGATCCTGCAGCGGCCGCGGATACACGGGTTGATTCTGTAGCGATGCGCGAAACCGTCCCGACCATGTCACCCGTTCCGACCGCCGCAGGGCCAGGAGCAGGTCCAGCTTTTCCTCGAACAGGGCATCGTAATCCGTGAGGTCGTAGCCAAAGAGGGGAAAGGACTCGATGAAGGAGCCACGCCCGACCATGATCTCGGCCCGGCCATTGCTGATCAGGTCCAGCGTGGCGAAGCGCTGGAATACGCGCACCGGGTCGTCGGAGCTGAGCACGGTGACCGCGCTGGACAGGCGGATGCGCCGCGTGCGGGCCGCTGCTGCAGCCAGCACCACATCCGGTGCCGAGACCACATAGTCGGCGCGATGGTGTTCGCCCAGGCCGTAGACGTCCAGCCCAACCTGGTCCGCCAGCTCGATTTCCTCGAGCAGGCGGCGGATGCGTTCGGCAGGCGCGGGAGCCTTGCCCGTCTCCGGGTCGAGGGTGCACTCGGCAAAGCTGTAGAGTCCGATTTGCACGCGCTTGCCGGTCTCAGCCGCGGCGCCGGGAACGACGGCGCTGGCGGCGGGGCGATTCGTCTGAAGCGGGGGTATCGAGCGGGGGCGTGGTCGGTCGCTCGGGGATGGGCCGTTCGCTGAGGGCCTTCTTCATGGCTGCGATGTGAGCCGGCGTGCTGCCACAGCAGGCACCGATGATGTCTACACCCAGCGCGGCCATGTCCACCGCATAATCGGCCATCACTTCGGGCGTGCCATCGTAGACCACCTCTCCCTGCTCATAGCGCGGTAGCCCCGCGTTGCTCTGCGCCATCAGGTAGACACCTTCGGGCCGGGCCGCGACCATTTCGCGCATGACACGGCGGATCTCATCGGGCCCGTTGCCGCAGTTGGCACCGATGATGTTGACGCCCAGTTCGGCCAGCGTGCGCAGCGCGTCCACCGGCCGCACTCCCATCATGGTACGATAGTTTGTGTCAAAGGTGAGCGTCGTGGCGATGGGCAGGTCGCTGACCCGGCGGCAACCTTCGACCGCGGCCTTCACTTCGTTGAGGTCGCTCATGGTCTCGATCACGAACAGATCCACACCGCCCTCGGCCAGGGCTGCCGCCTGCTCGGCAAATGCTTCCACGGCATCCTCGTAGGTCAGAGTGCCCAGCGGCGCCATCAGTTCTCCGGTGGGGCCCATGGATCCCGCAACCAAGATGTCGTCACCCGCGACCTCGCGCGCCAGTTGCGCGCCCGCCCGATTCAGCTCTGCCACCCGGTCCTGTAGTCCGTGCATGGCCAGCCGATAGCGAGTACCGCCGAAGGTGTTGGTCTCGATCATCTCGGAGCCCGCATCCACATAACCCTGATAGATTGCCCGCACCACATCAGGCCGCTCGACATTCCACAGTTCGGGCGCACCGCCTCCTTCCAGCCCTGCCTGTTGCAACATGGTACCCATGGCGCCGTCGCCAATCAAGAAACGGCCGGAGGCCAGTCTGGCATAGATATCGCGACTCACGTGCTTCTCCTTTTGTGTTGGGATGGCATGGCGACCGGCCTCTGCCGGTCAGGCATGGTCATTGTAAGGCATGAGCGCGGATTTGTCGACCCGCCGGGCCTCCTGCGAGTGCGTTTCAGCTTGCCAAGCC
>RFJM01000074.1 GCA_003694905.1 Caldilineae bacterium | reverse complement strand
TTGCGAGGAGCGAAGCGACGAAGCAATCTCCTATTTGGGGGGAGGAAATTGCTTCGCCTGCGGCTTGCAATGACATGATGGGGCATTTCCGCGAGGGGACTTGCCATCGCCGGACATCTCGGAGTTCTTGCGAAAATTTTACAATTTGCTCCGGTACTGATGGCCGCGCTCCCGGCGTCTGAGTAGACAAACCTGCTTTCCCAACGCACGTACCCACGAGGGAGCCGGCCATGTACCCCACGCGCCGAGAGTTTCTCAAGACCGGTGGCCTTCTTGCCCTTCTGGCTACCGGCCCGCACTTCATCCGCAGCGGCACGCAGCCACCCATCCGCTGGCGCAGTCCTCAACCGGTCCTGGCCCAGGATCCGGCCCTCCATCTCTTGCGACGGGCCACCTTTGGGCCGACCCGCTCCGAACTCGAGCGGATGAGAAGCATGGGGGTGGACGCCTGGATCGAAGAACAGCTCCACCCCGAGCTGATCGACGACGGCGAACTGGAGGCCCATCTCAAGGCCACCTATCCCACCCTCAGCATGGACCTGCCCGACCTGTTTCAGATGCCCCCGCGTCAGGTGGTGGCCGAGCTTCGGGCAGCAACCCTCGAGCGTGCGCTGTACAGCAAGCGCCAGTTGCTGGAGGTCCTGGTCGATCACTGGAGCAATCACTTCTCGGTGGATCAGCTCAAGGGGGGATGTCGCTTCAGCAAGACCTGGGAAGATCGCGAGGTCATCCGCGCCCATGCCCTGGGGTCGTTTCGCGACCTACTGGGCGCCGATGCCCGCAGCCCCTGCATGCTGGAGTATCTGGACAACTATCGCAGCACCAAGGAAGCCCCCAACGAGAACTACGCACGCGAACTGATGGAGCTGCACACGCTGGGCGTCGACGGCGGCTACACCGAGACCGATGTGAAAGAGGTGGCGCGGGCCTTCACGGGCTGGACCATCGCCCGCGGAACCCACACCTTTGTCTTCCGCCAGCGTATTCACGATACGGGCAGCAAGGTCGTCTTGGGCCACTTTCTGCCGGCCGGTCGCGGCATCGAGGATGGCGAGGAGGTGTTGGACCTGCTGGCACGCCATGAATCGACCAGCTACTATGTGAGCCGGCGTCTGGCCCAACGCCTGGTGGCGGACGAGCCGCCCGATAACGTCGTGACTGCGGCAGCCAAGGTCTTCCGCGACACCGATGGCGACCTGCGTGCCGTGGTGCGCGCCATCCTCATGCACAAAGCCTTTTGGACCAGCACGGGACAGAAGCTGCGCCGGCCGTTGGAGCTGCTTGTGGCCGCGGCCCGAACCCTGGAAATCCCAGACATCGACGGCTCCATCATGACCGCGGCTGCCAACTACCTGGGCCAACCGCCGTTTGGCTGGACCGCACCCAACGGCTACCCCGATGTCGCTGGAGCCTGGGTCAATACCGATGCCCTGCTCAAGCGCTGGAACTACGGCATGCTGCTGTGTGAAGGACACATCCCTACCGCCATCCCTGACTACGTGGCGTTGCTGCAGGGTGTGCCCGACCACCAGGGTACTACCATCGTCGATTTCTTCATCGACCTGGTGCTGCACCAAAAAATGCACCCCGAAGACCGCGACCAGCTCATTGCTTTTCTGGACGGCGACGATGGCCCCTTCAACGCCAACCTGCCCCATCACCGCCGCCGCGTGCCGAGTATGGTGGGGCTGATCGTCGATTCGCCCTACTTCCAGTGGCGCTGAGCCACACACACGAGGTGAACCCAACCATGGAAGCAACCCGACGCGACTTCCTGAAAACGGCCGGCTATGCCGCCATGATGGGCCTGGGTCTGCCCGCGTGGATGCCCCGCCTGGCGTTCAGCACACGCGCCGACGGCCCCCCAGGCGACATCCTCATCTGCGTCTTTCTGCGAGGGGGTATCGACGGGATGAGCGTCGTTGTGCCTTACGCCGAAGACAACTACCACGAGAGCCGCCCGACTCTGGGCATCCCCGAACCCGGCCAGCAGAACGGTGCCCTGGATCTGGACGGCTTTTTTGGCCTGCATCCTGCCCTCGCGCCCCTGCTCGATATCTACACCCAGGGTGATCTGGCCGTTGTCCACGCCACCGGTTCGCCCGACCCAACCCGCTCTCACTTCGATGCCATGGACTACATGGAGCGAGGCACACCCGGCGAGAAACAGATCGAGACCGGCTGGCTGGGCCGGCATCTCGCTTCGGCCGCCCACCAAAACGACTCACCCTTCCGGGCCATCGGCATGGGGGCACTGCTGCCCCAATCGTTGCGGGGCCCGGTGCCGGCGGTGGCTCTGCAGTCCATCGCCGACTTTCACCTGCAGGGGAATCCTGCCGAGTTGGCGCAAATCCAGCAAACGCTGGCCGCGCTCTACAGCGGCGACGGGTGGCTGGACCTGGAGGGCCAGAAGGTCTTCGACGCCTTCGCTCTGCTAGAGCAGACCGATCCGCTCCAGTATGACCCCCAGCATGGTGCCGAATACCCCGACACCTCTTTCGGTCTGGGCCTGAAGCAGGTGGCACAGCTGATCCGCGCCGAAGTCGGATTGGAGGTCGCGTGTCTGGACGTGGGCGGCTGGGATACCCACGCCAATCAAGGGGTGCTGTCAGGACAGTTTTCGGGGATGTTGACCGACTTCGGCGCGGCGCTGTCCGCCTTCTACACCGACATGCAGGATCAGATGGGCAGCATCACCCTGGTGACCATGAGCGAATTCGGCCGGCGCCTGCGCGAAAATGCCAGCGCCGGCACCGATCACGGGCACGGGAATCAGATGTTGGTCATGGGCGGAGGGATCATCGGCGGCCACGTATACGGCAACTGGCCCGGTCTCGATCCCGAGCAACTGGACCGGGGCGACCTGGCCGTCACCACCGACTACCGCACCGTGCTCAGCGAACTGGTGCTCAAGCGGCTCCTCAACGACCATCTGGACGAGGTGTTTCCCCACTTCGAGCAGGTCCCCTTCCTGGGTCTGGCCGAGAGCAATACTCCTCTCCCCGGCCTCAATTTCCTGCCCCTGCAGATGGCAACCGGCTGATGTCGCAAAACGGCGCGCCTCCTCACACGGCGAGTCTGTGAGGAGGCGCGGTCTGGGAGGAGGATGGGTGTGGATTAGCGACTGATGGCGGGGAGGAACAGACGTAGGCCCGTGATCTCCACGTAACCCGGTTTGATGTTGACATCCATGGGGCTGCCATGGATGTCGGCGAAGGTGCCCACGTCGGCGGTGAGAGCGCTCTGGGCGCCGGCGGGTCCGATGGCCCGGAAGGTGATGTCGGCCAGGGCCACCTGACCGCTAACCCCTGCGCCGGACAGCACGTTGAAGCGTATGGCGTCGGGCGGCACACCGTCGTGCTCGTAGCTCATGTTGCACAGCCGAAAGTCGAAGGCTTCCGCCGGGTCGGCCTGGCACTGCACGGGCTGCACCACCGTGGGATCGTAGTGCAATTCGAAGGTGGCCGCACCGAGCAGGTGGGCGCCCAGGTCAGCGGTGGAGCGTATGGTGACTTCATGGCCGGGCATGACCGTATCGGCTCCTATCTTCACGGTGCTCGCCTGCAGCAAGTTCAGATGTGTGAGCGCGGATTGGATCTGGCCGGATGCGGGGCAGAGCGGGTTGGGGATGCCCAGATCGCACTGCACGATGAAGAGAGCATCGACGGAATCGCAAGCCGCGTCGCCGTTTACATCGCAGTTGGGCAGGTAGAGGGTGTCCGGTGCGGGCGGGCACTGGTTGCCGGCGCTGCGCAGGCCGACTTCGTACTGCAGGACGAAGAGGGCGTCGATGGGATCGACACGCGTGTCGCAGTTGACGTCACCGGGCTGGTTGACCACGGGCGAGAGGTTGACCACGTTGTCGCCATCCCCCACGGCGATGGGCGAACCCCCGGGGTCGGCAAAGCTGAGCACGGTGATGTCCAGCGGGCTGAATGTGTTGGGCAAGCCCACGGCCTGGAAGGTGACCGTTGCCAGATCGCGGTTGCCGTCCACGCCGGTGGCGCTGATGAGGCTCAGGCGCACGCTGTCGGGGTTGACTCCGTCGTTGTCGAAGGCGATGTTGCAGTTGCTGAAGTCGAAGAGGGTGTCGGGGTCGGCGTTGCAGGCGGTGGGCTGCAGGATGGCGGGGTCGTAGGCCAGATCGATGGTGGCTGCACCGACGCCGGGCGGGATGACGTTGGCCATGTCGATGGTGACGGTGATGCTGTCACCGGGGTCTACCGTGCCGCCAGAGACACTGACCAGCGGCTGGCCGGGTGGCAGGGTGGGGGTTAGAGTGGGCGTGTTGGTGGGTGTGGCAGTGGGTGTTGGGGTGGATGTCGGCGTCGCTGTAGGCGTGGCGGTCGGTGTGGGTGTGTTGGTGGGCGTCGGTGTCCGGGTGGGTGTTGGCGTGGGCGTGGCGGTGGCGCCGGCGCCCGGCTCGCAGGCCAGCACGCTGACGTCGTCCACGTACATCCAGGTGCGACCGCTACTGCCGGTGCTGTTGTTGTAGACCTCGAAGTAGAGCACCACACTCTTCCCCTTGTAGGCGGTGAGGTCGAAGCTGGCATGCTTCCAAACGCCGTCGTTTTCCAGCACCTTCATGAGTTTCTTGATGGTGGTGTAGGTGCCCGGCTTAAGGAGCATGACCCGCTGCCAGTCATTGCTGTTGGCCTGGCTGTGGGGCTTGTACCAGAAGTCGAGGGTGACCGATTCGGCGTTGCCGGGGATGGAGATGGTCTGGTAGATGGTGGAGTAGGTGTCGCCCTGGACCACGAGTTTGCCCCAGAGGGTCTTTTCGGGATAGGGGAGAGCCTGGGCCATGGTGTTTGGCGGCAGCCCCAGCTGGCCGGAACGCTGGCCGCTGTGCGCGGCATCGGTGGTGTAGCGGGCCGTGCTGGCAGTTCGGGGCATGGTCCAGGCGGCGTCGGTTTCGAAGCCACCGTTATCCACTAACTGGTTGCAGGTGGGTGCAGGCGTGGGCGTAGGGGTATGGGTTGGCGTCGGTGTAGGCGTTGGGGTATCGGTCGGAG
>RFJM01000006.1 GCA_003694905.1 Caldilineae bacterium | reverse complement strand
TCCAGCCAGCGCTCGCCGGGCGCGTGGGCCAGGGCGTTACCCAGCACCTCCTCGGGGAAGTCGCCGGCATCGGGCCTCCAGCTTTCCCAGGTGCCGGCACTGAAATAGCAGATGACGCGGCGGCCGGCCCCGTGCAGGTCGTCAATGACCTGTTGGGGAGCATCGAAGAGATCGATGTCAAACACGTCGGCTTGAATGTCGGTGTCGATGGTTCCCTGGAGTTGCCATTGCCAGCTCGTACCGGGCCGGGGTTGCCATGCGGGTGGTGGGGGCTCGTTAATGGGTGCGCTTTGGCCCCGCGAGGCCACCATTACTGCGGTCACCAGAACGGCAGCCACCAGGAGAAGCAGAACACGTTTGCTCATGGCTCAGGATTTGGGTCAGGAGAGAGAGATTGCCCCGTCGGTGTAGGAAGCCGGTGGACAGGGGTTATCATACCACAAAGCGAGGTCCTGGCCAGTGTGAAGGTCGGCGGTGGCGAGCGTTTCAGTCTAGCCGGTATATTTTTCGGGCCCGCGGACGCGAAGACAGCGGCTGGTGTCCCGCCTGTGAGTTGCGCAAACATAGGGCTGGCGTTTCAGCCTGTCGAGCGCGCCTTCCCGGCCTTAGCTTCCGGCCGCTGCCGGAGACGACATAAGTCCGGCAAGCTCTAACACTACCCTACGCGTGTCCGCTCAGTCTGGTGCTACCCAAGCAGGCGCCCCCGGCAGGACTCGAACCTGCGACACGAGGTTTAGGAAACCCCTGCTCTGTCCTCTGAGCTACGGGGGCGCACCCTGACTATAGTTTAGCATGAGGTCCCAAATCGGGCAACGCTGGTACAGCGGCAAAGCCCTGAGATGACGCCGAATCACGTCTCCGGAGGGTGCGGGAGAACTACGGTTGCTGCCGAGGCAAGGCGTGGCTCCAAACACGCGCGCAGAAATGCTCACGATGTTTGCAGGCTGTCGGCCGAAGTTAGGGTGCGCAGCCGCATGACCAGTGGTGGCAGGACCTCCAGCAGGTAGTCGATGTCTTCTTCGCGCGTGGCCCGCCCCATGGTCAGGCGCAGATGGCCCGCGGCCGCTACGGCATCGACGCCCATGGCCGTCAGCACCGAGGAAGGAGCCTGGGCGGCACTGGTGCAGGCCGAGCCGCTGGAGGCGGCAATGCCGGCCATGTCCAGGCCCATGAGCACACCCTGGATCTCGATGCCCTCGAAGAGGAAGCTGGCATGATGTGGGAGGCGTTCGTGAGGGTGCCCGCTGATGCGAGTGCCGGGAATTCGCGCGGGGATTTCCTCCAGCAGTCGGTTGCGCAACGAAAGGAGGCGTTCGCTTTCGGCCGGGCGCAGTTGTTCGGCCTGGTGCAGCGCCGTAGCCAGGCCCACGATCCCGGCCACATTCTCTGTGCCGGCGCGGCGTTTGTGCTCGTGGCCTCCGCCTGTGATCGCCGAGACAAGAGGCACCCCATCGCGCACGTAGGCGACGCCCACACCCTTTGGCCCATAAAACTTGTGCGCGGAGAGCGATAGCGCGTCAACGCCCCATGCCTGGACATCGAGGGGCAAATGCCCGGCCGCCTGAACCGCATCGGTGTGGAAAGGAACGCCATACTCATGGGCGACCGCGGCCAGGGCGGCGATGGGCTGGAGTGTGCCCACTTCGTTGTTCGCCGCCATGATGCTGACCAGCACGGTGTCGGAGCGGATGGCTTTGCGCAGGTCGTCCGGATCTACACGACCGTACGAGTCTACCGGCAGGATCGTCAGCTCGAAGTCAAAGAGATCCCGCAGTTGCTTCGCGGTCTCCAGGACGGCCTTGTGTTCCACCCCACTCACGATCAGATGGTTGCCTCGTCCCGCCCTGCGCGCGGCCCAGGCAACACCCCTTAGAACCAGGTTGTCACTCTCGCTACCCGACGCCGTAAACACGATCTCCGAGGGCTTGGCATTGAGCACCTCTGCGACCCGACGCCGGGCGTCTTCCAGTCCCTGCTTTGCCTCGCGGCCCAACCGATAGATGGCCGAGGCATTGCCATAACGCTCGCTGAAATACGGCAGCATGGCCTCCAGAGCTTCGGACGAAAGTGGCGTGGTGGCAGAATGATCGAGATAGACGGTGCGGGAAGTCTTCATGGGTTCATCTCCTCCACTCGGGCCAGCTCTTCGGCCAGGATCAGCCGTGGCTTCTGGAACTGGAGCGCCGGGACTTTCAGGTTGTAGGTGTCGATAACGCGGTTGATGGCGTCCACCTCGTGGGCGAAGGCCTGGCGGTAGCGAAGCCAGATGCCTTCGATCTCGATGAGCTCGACGGTACTGGCCCTGGCCTGCCTGCTACGATACCAGCGGTAGTCCCGCTGCAGTTTCTCGCGAGCACGGGCGATGCGGCGATCGATCTCCTTGCCCTCGTCGATCCATGGTAGAGTGTAGCCGCTGTTCTGGACTAGATCGTAAGCCATCTGGCGGTCTTCGGGCAGGAAAGGATTGCGTCGCGAGGGCAGGGGTTTGCCCTTGCCCGGCAGATTGTCGAACTCGCCGCGAGCCTGGGCGTCACGGATCAGTTCCTCGATCCAGCTCTCCCAGCTTTGCTCTTTTTCTTTGCGCCGCGGGGTTGTCCCGCTTTCAGAAGAAGGCTCTGCGGACATGAGAGGTCGCTCGTGATAAGGAAAAGGGCTGATATCTCGGCAACTATGGTAGCCGAAAGCAAGCCCCCGCGCAAAGGCGGGTGTATTTCAAAATAGGGGCAGCCGGTGCGCCGGGCCGGTAGGGGTCCCCCCTGCAGGGGTGCGGGGAGCGCCCCCGCACCGCGGCGTCGGCCAAGGAGACAGGCGGCCGGCGTTTCAGCTTCTCGGGCCGGGCTGCATGTAGGACAGGCTTCCCAGCCTGTCCGGATGCCGGCCCACGCAGCACGGCTTGGCAAGCTGAAACGATGGTTAGTCGTCTGGTCGGGTCGGGCCGCGTCTTTTTCCGGGGGGCGCTGCCCCTGTTGTGTCTACCTAAGGCAACCCATGCGAATGTCCAGGTAACGCGTACCCATCGTCACCAAACGGCGGAGCATGAGCAATCTTGTGC
>RFJM01000544.1 GCA_003694905.1 Caldilineae bacterium | reverse complement strand
GGGAAGCTGCGGCGACGGGGGCTCGGGCGGAGCCCGAGCGGGCGCCGGCCCCACCGCGATCCCGCGCGAACGTAGGCTGGCTTCCTTGACATTATCCCTTGTCCCGATTACACTGAGCCCGTATGAAACATTACGCGACTCCAGCATTCTCCTTCACCTGCTCCTGTACAAAGCGGGCGTAGTCGGCCAACGCTGTCGGCTGCCCCGCAACTCGGCACAGGTGCGGTGAGTCGCGTATTCCTCTTGTCCATAGCAACATACACTGGCTTGTAAGATAGACGTCAACGGCTGCGTCATATCATCGGCCAGATCGATTCCACGGCTCATCGCACTGCGGTGAGCTTTTTTCATTTCCTTCTCGGAGAGAACCTGTCCCAATGACTACCGTCTACATCCCCACCCCCCTCCGCCGCCTGACGGCCAACCAATCCAAAGTCGAAATCCAGGGCGAAACCCTGGGCGCTGTGCTCAAAGCCCTGGGAGAGACCTATCCCGGCGTCGAAGAACGCATCTTCGACGATCGCGGCCAGGTCAAGCGTTTCATCAACGTCTTCGTCAACGACGACGAAATGCGCACCCTTCAGGGACTGGACACACCCGTCAGGCCTGAAGACAAAATCTCCATCGTCCCTGCCATGGCCGGTGGCTCATGAGCGGAGCCAACGGTCGCATCTTCCCGGCAACGAGCGAGAAAGACACCATGCCCATTCTCACCCGAGACCAGCTACTGGCCCGCATCAGCGAGCGCGTCCCCGAAACCACACCGCGCGAGGTCCACGACTGGCTGCAAAACGGCGCCGACGTGCGGGTCATCGACATCCGCGAGCGCGACGAATGGATCCAGGGTCACATCCCCGGAGCCACCCATCTCAGCCGTAGCTTCCTCGAGCTGCAGATAGAACAGATCGAGCCCAATCGCGACGCCAGGATCGTCCTCTACTGTGCAGGTGGTGTGCGCAGCCTCCTCGCTGCGGCAAACCTGCAGGAAATGGGTTACACCAACGTCCTCTCCATGATCGGCGGCTTCAACGGCTGGAAAAACTTGGGCCTTGACATCGAAATCCCGCGCTACCTCACCCCTGCCCAGCGTGAGCGCTATGACCGTCACCTCATCCTGCCCGAACTGGGAGAGGCGGGACAGATCAAACTGCTGGACGGCAAAGTCCTTTTGGTGGGCGCGGGCGGCCTGGGTTCCCCTGCAGCCCTTTATCTGGCCGCGGCTGGCGTCGGCACCATCGGCATCATCGACTACGACCTCGTCGATCGCACCAACCTCCAGCGTCAGATCCTACATGGCGAAGCCACCATCGGCCAACCCAAGGTCGATTCTGCCATCCAGCGCCTCCACGATCTCAACCCCGACATCGAAGTCATCGGCTACCGGGAACCCCTGACCAGCCACAACGCCTTCGAGATCTTGCGCGGCTACGACGTCGTGCTCAACGGCTCCGACAACTTCCCCACCCGCTACCTGGTCAACGACGCCTGCCACATGCTCGGCATCCCCCTGGTCGACGCCTCCATCTTCATGTTCGAGGGCCAGGTCACCGTCTATCAGCCCGCCGACCCCAGCCGCGGTATCGAGGGTGGGCCCTGCTACCGTTGCCTTTATCCCGACCCACCTCCACCCGGCGAAGTCCCCAGTTGCGCCGAAGCGGGCGTCCTCGGCGTTCTCCCCGGCATCATCGGCTCCATCCAGGCAGTCGAAGCCATCAAACTCATCGCCGAAATCGGCGAACCCCTGGTGGGCCGCCTCCTCATGTACGATGCCCTGGCCCAGGAATTCCGTACCCTTAACGTACGGCGTGACCCCGACTGCCCCCTCTGCGGCGACCATCCCACCCTCTACGAACTCATCGACTACGAACAATTCTGCGGAGTGCCGGCCGCACCGGTCACGCCCTCCGCAACCTGATCCACACCACCACACACACATTGTTACAACGGAGCACTCACCATGACCGAATACGCACATCCCGAAGTTCTGGTTTCCACCGAATGGGTGGCACAGCACCTCAACGATCCTGACGTACGCATCGTCGAAAGCGACGAAGACGTACTCCTCTACGACACGGGCCACATCCCCAACGCCGTCAAGATCGACTGGGTCGCGGACCTCAACGACCCCATCATCCGCGACTACATCGGCCCGCGTGAATTCGAAGCCCTGTGCAGCAAACACGGCATCGGCAACGACACCCTCGTCGTTTTCTACGGCGACAAGAACAACTGGTGGGCCTGCTACGCCTTCTGGGTCTTCCAGCTTTTCGGCCACACCAAAGCTGCAGTCATGAACGGCGGTCGCACCAAGTGGATTGCCGAAGGCCGCGAGCTGACCCGGGAAGTACCCAGCTTCCCACCCGCCGAATACCACGCTCCCCAGCGCCAGGACTACAAGATCAGAGCCCTGCGCGACCAGGTCATGGCCCACCAGGCCGCGGGCCTGCCCCTCATCGACGTTCGCTCGCCCGGCGAATTCTCGGGCGAACTCCTGCACATGCCCGACTATCCCCAGGAGGGCACCCTGCGCGGGGGTCATATTCGGGGAGCACGCAATGTCCCCTGGGCCCGTGCCGCCAACGAAGACGGCACCTTCAAATCCGTCGAGGAACTCAAAGCCATCTACGAAGGCGAAGCCGGGCTCAGCCCGGACCAGAACGTCATCGTCTACTGTCGCATCGGCGAGCGTAGCAGCCACACCTGGTTCGTCCTCACCTACCTTTTAGGCTACCCAAATGTACGCAACTACGATGGCTCCTGGACCGAGTGGGGCAACATCGTAGGTGCGCCCATCGAAAGGTAAACATTGCGGCTCACCTCTGCCCTGCGGAGCGTGAGCCGCCCCCTCACATCTACTATGGCAACCAAAGCACAGATCCTCACCGTTGATCCGGACCGCTGGCGCCATCCTCCCCGCCCTCCCATCCTGCGCCAGATCGGTAACACCCCCCTGCTCAAACTCGAGCACGTGACCGCCGGCCTGCGCCCCGGCGTCGAGGTCTACGCCAAGGCCGAGTGGTTCAACCCCGGGGGCTCCGTCAAAGACCGCCCCGCCCTGCGCATGATCGAGCAGGCCGAACTGCGCGGCGAACTAACACCCGGCAAGGCCATCATCGATGCCACCAGCGGCAATACCGGCATCGGCTACGCCCTGGTCGGTGCGGCCAAGGGCTACCGCGTCGTTCTCGTCATGCCCGAAAACGTCACCAGCGAGCGCAAACAACTCGCCCGCGCCTATGGCGCCGAACTCATCTTTAGCGATCCTCTTGAGGGCCAGGACGGCGCCATCCGTCTGGTGCGCGAAATGGTCGCGGCCCATCCCGAACGCTACTACTACCCCAATCAGTACGACAACGACGACAACTGGAAAGCCCACTACTACGGCACCGCCAACGAGATCTGGCATCAAACCCGCGGGCGCATCACCCACTTCGTGGCCGCCATCGGCACCAGCGGCACCTTCATGGGCATCAGCCGCCGCCTGCGTGAGCTCAACCCCAACGTCCGGCTCATCACCGTAGAGCCGGCCGACGAATTGCAAAACATCGAAGGCATGAAACACATGGCTACCGCCATCGTGCCCAAGATCTACGATCCCGCTCAGAAGGACGGTGAAGTACTGGTGCATGCCGAGCAAGCCCACGACATGGCCCGCCGTCTCGTGCGAGAAGAAGGCCTTTTTGTAGGACTCAGCGCCGGCGCAGCAGTCCACGCTGCCCTGCAGGTGGCTCGCCGGCTGGACCACGGCCTCGTCGTCACCGTCCTGCCCGATAGCGGTGCCAAATACGTCAGCCTCGGCATTTTCGACTGATACCGGGAGGTACAGCATGAACCAGCCCCAGAAACCCTTCGTCGATCACACCGCCCTCAAGTTCAACCAGGCCGCCATTATCACCCTCAACATCCTCGCCTTCCTCCTCGACCGCCCCTGGCTGGTCACCTTTGTGGCCCTGGTCATGTTGGTGGGCACCCTCCATCCACCGGCCTCCCTTTTCAAGCAGATCTACGCCCGCATACTCAAACCTGCCGGCCTGCTCAAACCCGACCCCCAGCACGACGAACCGCAGCCCCATCTCTTTGCACAGGGCCTGGGCGCCATTTTCCTCATCCTCGCTACCGTTGCTTTCCTGGCTGGCGTCCCCTTGCTCGGCTGGATCCTCACCGCCGTCGTCGTCCTTCTGGCTGCCGTCAACCTTTTCCTCGGCTTCTGCCTGGGTTGCTTCATCTTCTACCAGCTCGCCCGCCGCGGCATCCGCCTCCAGCTTCCTCAATGGTCCTGACCTGTCACCATTTCGGCCATGCTTGAAAGAACCATCCTCTTCTTCCTCTTTCTGACCATCGTCACCGCAGCCCTGGCCCTGTATCGCTGGCGGCTCCACAGCCACGTCCGGCGCCTTTCACAGAACGACGTCGCCGGCTGGCTGGCGGACTTCGACCTTCCCCTTCGCCCCGCCATCCTCTACTTCACCACCCCCGATTGCGCCCAGTGTCGCTTCCAACAACGACCTGCCCTTGCGCGCCTGCAGCAAACATGGGGCGAAGCCGTTCACATTCTCACCCTCGACGCCATCGAACACGACGACCTTGCCCGTCACTTTCACGTCCTCACCGTCCCCACCACAATCGTCCTCGACACCCATCGCAACGTGATCGCGGTCAACCACGGACTGGCCCCTGCCGAGCGTTTAGAAGCCCAGCTCCGCCCCCTACTCGAGCATCCCCCGCGTCCACCTCGGCCTCAGACCCTCGCCCTCTCCGGCTGAGCGTATCGGGGATACTCTGTTCAAGCATCGCGGGGAAAGGGATGGGGAGAACTGTACGCGTGCGACTCGGGCGCATCGACGCGGGCGTCTCCGCTCAGACCGCGGCGAAGTTGGCAGAACCTCCTGATTTCGGTAAGATAACCGACGGTTTTTGCCTCTAGGCCACAGTGACTCGGTAAATACCATCTTCCTCTGCATCAGACCCGAGGAACAGACGCTAAGCCCATTCCTCGCCCGCATTCCATAGAAGGACGATCCAGCATGACTTCGCAGCCGTTTAATCCCGACGAACTGCATGGGGACCTGGCCGACCGGGCCGTCAACACCCTTCGTTTCCTCTCCGCCGACGCCGTCCAGAAGGCCAACAGCGGTCATCCCGGCCTGCCAATGGGCATGGCCGACGTCGCCTACGTCCTCTGGACCCAATTCCTGCGCCACAATCCCGCCGACCCTGCCTGGTTCAACCGCGATCGCTTTGTGCTCAGCGGCGGCCACGGCAGCATGCTCCTCTACTCCCTGCTTCATCTGACCGGCTATGACCTCCCCCTCGACGAGATCAAGAACTTCCGTCAGTGGGGAAGCAAGACACCGGGGCATCCCGAATACGGCGAAACCCCCGGCGTGGAGATCACCACCGGCCCGTTGGGCCAGGGCGCCGGAAGCTCTGTGGGAATGGCCCTGGCCGAAGCCCTTCTGGCGGCACGCTACAACCGTCCCGGCCACGAAATCATCGACCACTACACCTACGCCCTCGTCACCGACGGTGACCTCATGGAGGGCGTTGCTTCCGAGGCCGCGTCCCTGGCCGGCCATCTACGTCTTGGCAAGCTCATCTGGCTGTATGACGACAACCGCATCAGCATCGACGGCTCCACCGACATCACCTTCACCGAAAAACGAGCCCGGCGTTTCAAAGCCTATGGCTGGAAAGTCATCAAAGTAGACGGTTACGACCGCCACGAGATCGCCAGGGCCATCGCCAAGGCTCGAGAACAGCGCGATAAGCCTACCATAATCATCTGCCGCACCACCATCGGCTATGGTGCCCCTCACAAGCAGGGGACGTCAAAAGCCCACGGCGAACCCTTGGGCGAAGAAGAACTGCGCGCTGCCAAGGAAAACCTGGGCTGGCCCCTCGAGCCACGTTTCTACATTCCCGATGACGTACTGGCTTTCTACCGTCGTGCGCTCGAGACGGGCGCAGCCGCCCAGGCTGCCTGGGAACAGCGGTTCGCCGCCTATCGGGAAGCGTATCCGGAGGAAGCAGCGCAGCTTGAGCGCGTTCTGCGTGGCGACCTGCCCGACGGCCTCGATGAAGCGCTGCCCGCATTTGCGACCGATGCCCAGTTGGCCACCCGCGCTGCCTCGGGCACAGTACTGAATGCCATTGCCGGCATCGTCCCCGAACTCATCGGCGGCTCCGCCGACCTGACACCCTCCAACAAGACCGATCTCAAGGGCTATCACGACGTCCAGGCCGACCGGTTCGACGGCCGCTACATCCGTTTCGGTGTGCGCGAACACGCTATGGGTGCCATTCTCAACGGCATGGCCCTGCACGGTGGCATCATCCCTTATGGCGGCACCTTCTTCGTCTTCAGCGACTACATGCGACCCAGCATTCGCCTGGCCGCGCTTATGGGCATCCGGGTCATCTACGTCTTCACCCACGACAGCATCGGCGTGGGCGAAGACGGCCCCACCCACCAGCCCGTCGAACACCTCCCCTCCCTGCGCGCCATGCCCAACCTGTGGCTCGTGCGTCCTGCCGATGGCAACGAGACCGCCCAGGCCTGGAAGTTGGCCCTCCACCGTCATTCCGGCCCCACCGCTCTGGTCCTGACGCGCCAGAGCCTGCCCACCCTCACCACCCCGGATGTGGCCGCGGGTGTGCAACGTGGCGCTTACGTCCTTTCCGAGGCGCAGAGCTCACCCCAGGTCATCCTCACCGCGTCCGGTTCGGAGGTGCATCTGGCCATGGCCGCGCAGGCCCGGCTCGCCGACGCCGGCATTGCCGCACGCGTCGTCAGCTTCCCCTGCTGGGAGCAATTCGAGAGCCAACCCGAATCGTATCGACGGCAGGTCTTCCCCGAGGGCGTGCCCGTCGTGGCCGTCGAGGCGGCCGTCCCCTTTGGCTGGGAG
>RFJM01000073.1 GCA_003694905.1 Caldilineae bacterium | reverse complement strand
TCTGGGACGCAGGACGATTTCGCGCTGAAACCAGGTCATGGCGGGGTCGGGAATCCAGGGTGGGCGGCCTAATCCTCCCACTCGATCTCGATGGCGCCGCGTTCCTCGGGCGGAGGCGAAGGCCGCCGGCGACGGAACAGGAGGGCACGCAGGAGGATGCGGCCGGCCGCCAGTAGTTCGTGGGCGGCGTTTTCCAGATGCCGCCAGAACTCCTCGGGAAGACCGAAATCATATCGGAAAAGAGTGCGCCGGAAGGCCTGCAAGCCCTGCCAGATCCAGCGCTCCCAGGAAAATTCCTCTTCCGAAGGCTGTGTGGTGGTATGCTCGTCCATTTCTCCGTCATCGGGGCTTTTCGGCCACCGCGATGATACTGGTGCCCACGGGCAGTTCCATCCGCTTGAGCAGGGCCACCTCGATCTTGCCTATCCCCTCCAGCAAGGTGTTCAACCAGGGTGGGGCCGGCTCCATCTCCACCTGATAGGCCTCCTCATCGAAATGCGGTGAGGCCATGTCCGGCTCTTTCCCCAGCCACTTGCGCAGCAAGATCATGCCCGCGCCCAGGGGGAAGATAAGGCAGTTGTTGTAGCCGCAGTAGCGGACCTGCCAGCCGCTTGCCTGCAATTTTCGCCGCAGTTCGCCGGCAGTATAGCGCCGCTCGTGCAGATTGATGACATCGTTGTGGCTCCATAGCCACATAAACGCAGGCACGGTGACGATGATATGACCACCGAGGCGCGCCACCCGATAGGTTTCATCGAACACTGCTTTTTCATCCGCGATGTGCTCCACGGTGTCGAGAAGGGCGACCAGATCGAATGACTCGTCCTCGAAGGGCATATCGGTGGCGCTGCCCTGGCGCACATCGAAGCCGCGCTCGTGGGCCACGGGGATGGGCTTTGGGTTGTACTCCAACCCGACGACATCGCCGTAGTGGGCAAGATGGTGCATCATGTTGCCGGCGCCAGCGCCTACATCCAGCACGCGGCGGCCGTTCTTGCCTTCACCTGCGTACTTGTCAAGCAAAGCAAGGATGGCGCGGGTGCGGGTGGCGAACCACCAATGTTTGTCTTCTTCGATTTGTACGAGCATTGGGGTGGTCATGGCAAATCCGTGGCGTTCAGCAAGATGGTAGGAGCCGTGAGCCTGCGGCCCGGCAACCGCCGCATAGTGTCGGGCAGGAGAGAGACGATGTCAAGTTTGCAAGGGGTGTGGGCTGCACGGCACCGCAGCCTATGTCTCCCGTCGAGAAAGGCCTTCCCCCGGGGCGCATTGGGGATTGTGGCGTGCTCGCCTTTGGGCGCGAGCACTCATCCCAGTGCCAGCGTTTTGACCGCGTGGGTCACCTGCTCGGTGGTGGCATCGCCACCCAGGTCGGGGGTATGGGGACCTTCCCGCAAGACCCGCTCGATGGCAGCCTCCAGATTGGCCGCTTCTGCATCGCGCTGCCAGTGCCGCAGCAACATGACAACCGAGCGTAGCGCGGCCAGGGGGTTGGCAACACCCCGGCCCGCGATGTCCGGCGCAGAACCGTGCACGGGCTCGAAGAGGGCGCTCTGGGCATCACCGATGTTGGCCGAGGGCGCCAGACCCAGGCCGCCGGCAAGCCCCGCCGCCAGATCGGAGAGGATGTCGCCGAATAGGTTCGAGGTGACGATGACCTGAAACCGTCCTGGATCTCGGGCCAGCCACATGGCCGCGGTATCCACCAACAGTTCGTCGACCCGGATATCGGGGTAGGCTGCAGCCACGGCCAGACACTGTTCGCGAAAAAGGCCATCGCTGCGTTTCAAGACGTTGGCCTTGTGGACGATGGTGAGATGGGGCCGGCGTCCGCTACGGGTCGCGAGCCGCAGCGCCTGTTCGCAGGCGACCCGAGCGATACGTCGGCTGGCACGGGCGGTCACGATCCGTTCGGCCACAAAGCCGTCTTCGATGGGCCGTTCGCGGCCGCTATACAAACCCTCGCTGTTTTCCCGTACGATGAGCAGGTCGAACCGCGGAGACAGGCCGGGAAGACTGCGGGCCGGTCGCAGGTTGGCAAAGAGGTCCAGCTCCTTGCGCAAGGTGAGGATGGGGCTGCTATAGCCGGGCGCACCACCCATGGGAGACTGTGTAGCGCCGAAGAGAATGGCATCGGCCTCGCGTGCCAGGGCCAGCGTCTGCGGCGGCAGGGCCGACCCGTGCTTCTGGAAACAGGCCCAGCCGGCCTCGGCCTGCTGCAAGCGGACGTGGGGGAGGAGCGCAATCAACACCTCGGCCGCGGCAGGTATCACCTCCTGTCCGACACCATCGCCGGGGAGCAAAAGGACGGTAGGTTCAGGATTCATCGGCACATATCCTATGGAAAACTGGCAGATTTCCTGCTATACTGATAGTGATCGTCATCATCGCATCCTTTCGATCGGGTTGACCGGTCTCCCCCAGCTCTCCTTGCCACTCCGGCTTGCAAGAGTGCGGGGGTTCAATGCAACGCCCGTTGCCGTTTGCTCAGTCCAGAGCGGACAAGAGAAAGACGCCGGCTGCTGCGCAGCCGATACGTCGGACCTCATGTTCGCACCGACACGCGGCCAGGGCTGTTGCGCGTGACGTCAACCTGACCTGTTCGAGTTCTTCGTCACGACAGCGTCTAGTCTACGCTTTGTACCGGACCCAGGGCAACTTCGAGCACACACGATAACCTGCCATGTTCAAAACCATCCTCTGCGCGATCGATGGTTCTGCTGCTACCGAAAGGCTGCTGCTGTACGCCATGCACTTTGGCCGCGCCGATCAGGTGTCGCTACACATTGTACACGCCTATCAACTGCCGTTGCACTACGCTGCCCAAGACGAATATGAAACCCTGGTGGCGGCCTACCAGAAAGTGGCCGAGAACGTGGTGCAGGATGCCCGGCACTTCCTGGCAGAGACCGGCGTGCAGGCCTACGGCGAGGCCATCGAAGGGAATCCGGCCGAGGTCATCCTGGCCGAAGCGGAGCGCATCGAGGCAGATCTCATCCTTATCGGCAACCGCAATCCCGCCGATGTCGGCAAAGCGTTGTTGGGCAGCGTCAGCCAGCAGGTCCTCAACGCAGCCCGCATCCCTGTGCTGGTGGTGCCCTGAGTCCGGCTTTCATCCTCCCCAGGAGGTGTGATGATGCCCCTCTATCGTAGTCGTGGAAATGCAGCCGTCACGCAGACGGTACGACCGCCCGCGGTGGCCGGGACTTTCTACCCGGCACTGGCCGACATGTTGGAGAATCAGGTCAAGCGCTATCTGGCCGAGGCCCGCCTGCCGGACCTGCCCGGTGTGGTGCGGGCGGTGATCGCGCCCCATGCCGGCTACATCTACTCGGGTCCTGTGGCGGCCTACAGCTTCAAGGCCCTGGCGCTCGACCCGGCCACTACCTACACCTTCTACCTGATGGGTCCAGCCCACTATCTCCCGGCCGACCACGTGGCTCTGGCCGGGCACAAGGCGTTCTCAACCCCGCTGGGGACCTTGCCGGTGGCGGAGGACGCCGTGGCGCGACTCCAGGAAAAGGATTCCCGATTCTCGGTGCAGAACGCTCCCCACGGCCCCGAGCACTGTCTGGAGGTGGAACTGCCTTTCCTGCAGGTGCTCGACGGCGAAAGCAGCCGGGTCGTGCCCATGCTTTTGGTGCAGTCGGACCTGCCGCGGGTGGCCGAGGTGCTGGCGGAGGTGTTCCGCGAAGATCCGAATTCCCGCCTCATCGTCAGCTCTGACCTGAGTCACTACCACCCGTACCAGATGGCGAGAGCCCTCGATACCGGCTTTCTGGAAGCGGTGGTGGCCGGCGACATCCAGGAGGCGAGCCGAGGGGAAGCCTGTGGCAAGGCTTCCATTCTGGTGCTGATGCACATGGCCAGGGCGCTAGGCTGGCAGCCTCATTTGCTCGATTACCGCAACTCAGGCGATACTGCAGGCGACCGCTCTCGCGTGGTAGGCTACGCCGCCGTTGCCTACACCGAAGGATAAGACCATGAAAACAGCTCCCGAAACCAGGGCTTCTGCCGAACTCAGCGCAGAGGAGGCAACTCGACTCCTCGATATCGCCAGGGAAGCGCTGTACGCAGCAACTCGCGGCGATGAGATGTGGCGCCCCGCGCTGGAAGAGCTGCCCGAACGGCTTTGCCAGCCGGGTGCCACATTTGTCACCCTGTACACCCGCGGGGAGCTTCACGGCTGTATAGGTAGCATCGAGCCCCGCCTGCCGTTGGCGCACGATGTGGCCAAGAATGCCATTAGTGCCGCGCGCAGGGATCCCCGCTTTCCCCTTCTGCGCGCAGACGAGATCGACGACACCGAAATCGAGATCTCACTACTCTCGCCCCTGCAAGAGGTGCCCTACCGTGATGTGGAGGATCTATTGACGAAGATCCGGCCGGGCGAGGAGGGCGTGTTGGTGGAAAGGGGTTGGCAGCGCGGTTTGCTCCTGCCGCAGGTGTGGGAGAAGATCTCCGACCCGCGCGAATTTCTGGGGCACGTGGCCCTGAAGGCCCACGCGACTCCGGCCATCTACGAGGATCCCGACACACGAGTCTACACCTTCCGCGTGACAAGCTACACCCAACCTGCACCTGCTGAACAACACACGGCCGGGCGCTCGTGAACACCGGCTCCAGGCGACCAACATCCGACGCGGTGCCCTTGGCTGCGGGCCGAGGAGTCCGCAGCGGTGCGGACCGCGCGTCGTCATTTCTTGTCCCTCTGGTTTCTCATTCTCTCCCACCACAACCCCACCAAGGAGTACACCCATGCTGAATCTCTCCGTGCTGCTGGAAGCCAGTGCTCAGGATCACCCTTCGCGGGTGGCGGTCATCTTCAATGAACGCAAGATGACCTACGCGGAACTCAACGCCGCGGCCAATATGTTCGCCAATGGTTTGCGCAAGCTCGGCATCGGCCGGGGCGACAAAGTGGCATTGATGATGCCGAACCTGCCTTACTTTCCCATTGCCTACTACGGCATCCTGAAAACGGGCGCCACAGTCGTCCCCTTCAATGTGCTCTTTACTGCACGCGAGGTGACCTACCACCTGCAGGACAGTGACTCGGTGGCGTTGGTCGGGTTTGCCATGTTTGCCGAACACGCCTACAACGGCTTCAAGCAGGTGGACTCGTGCAGGCATCTGATCGTGGCCAGTGCCGATCCCTCGCAACCTTTCCGGCATGACGATGAAGCAGTGCTGGACTTCAACCAGTTCCTGGGCATGGGCGGCTCGGCGGTGTTCGATACGGTGCAAACCCAGGCCGACGATACCGCCGTGATCCTCTACACCTCGGGCACCACCGGCAGTCCCAAGGGGGCAGAGCTCACGCATTCCAACATGGTGATGAATGCCTGGATGAGTGTGCAGTTGTGCGGGGCTACATCCGATGACATAGCGTTGGTGACGCTGCCGCTATTCCATTCCTTTGGTCAGACCGTTCTCATGAACATGGCGTTCTGCGCGGGTGCGTCCATCACCTTGCTGCCGCGCTTCACGCCGGAGGCCGCGCTGGGGATCATGGAGCGCGACAACGTCACCATCTTCGGCGGTGTGCCGACCATGTACTGGGCCATGTACAGCTTACCCGGCGCGGAGGAACAATTCGACATCGAGAAGATCGCCCGCAATCTCCGCATCGCGGTCTCGGGCGGGGCTGCTATGCCGGTGGAGTTGATGCGCAATTTCGAGGAGCGCTTCTCGGTGCCCATTCTGGAAGGCTACGGTCTCAGCGAGACATCACCGGTGGCGAGCTTCAACGTGCGCCATCGGCCCCGCAAACCGGGCTCCATCGGTATCCCCATCTGGGGTGTGCAGATGGCGCTGGTCGATGACGATGACAACTTCATTCCCCCGCCGAAAGAACCGGACACCTTCAGCGAGGTTGGAGAGATTGTCATCCGCGGGCACAACGTCATGAAAGGCTATTACAAACGGCCCGAGGCCACGGCCGAGGTGATGCGCAACGACTGGTTCCATACCGGCGATCTGGCGCGGATGGATCACGAAGGCTACTTCTACATCGTCGACCGCAAGAAAGAGATGATCCTGCGCGGGGGCTTCAACGTGTATCCCCGCGAAATAGAGGAATACCTGATGACGCACCCCAAGATCTCCCTGGTGGCGGTCAAGGGGGTGCCCGACGAGAAGCTGGGCGAGGAGGTGAAAGCCTACGTGGTGCTCAAGGAGGGAGAGACGGCGACGGCCGAGGAGATCATCGATTTTGCCAAAGAAGGGCTGGCTGCCTACAAGTACCCGCGCTATGTGGAATTTCGTAGCCAGTTGCCCATGACGGCAACCGGCAAGATACTCAAGCGCGCGCTGGTGGATGAATCGTAGGGCAGCGCAAGCCGCCGGACCGCGCTGGTCGCGGTCCGGCGGCTATGGCTGACAAAAAGCAGGTCGGGAGAAGCCGCGCAGGGGAGCCGACCGCCGCGAGGGTGGTCCCCACTCAGCCGCGCCACCCCAGTTTTGTGGAAATAACCCGCGCGGTCTCGAGCAAATCAGGCAGGAAAGAAGCAATGCGCTCGGGCGTGAGCCGAAAGCTGGGGCCTGAGACCACCAGCGCGGCCACAACCTCGCGGCGATGGTTCAGCACCGGGGCCGCCACGTCGCTGAAGCCCTCCTCAAACTCGCCGTGGACCACCGCGTAGCCCTGTTCGCGTACCTGTTGCAGGGTGCAGAGCAGTTGCTCGGGATCGGTGATGGTGCAGGAAGTGTAACGCCGCAGGGGAGCGGCCAACAAAGCCCGGCGCTTCTGCTCGGGCATGAAGGCCAGGAAGACCCGGCCTCCGGCGGTACAGTGGACGGGTGTGCGACGCCCGATCCAGCCCACATAGTGGATCGGCTTAGGGCTGGCCGCCCGCTCGACATTGACACACTCACTGCCGTCCAAAACGGTGACGTTGATCGTCTCTTCGGTGATCTCCACCAGGTGCGGCAGATGGGGTTGAGCGATACCGCGCACATCCAGCCGACCCAACGCCACCCCGGCCAGACTGACCAGCCCCAGCCCAAGCCGGTACCTGCCGGTGACAGGATTCTGCCCCACCAGGCCCTCTTGCTGCAAGGTGGCCAGAATGCGCGAGACGGTGCTTTTGTGCAGGTTCAGGCGCCGGCTCAGCTCACCGACGCTGAGTTCCGGTTCTGTCTCGGTGAAGCTGCGCAGAATCGCCACGGCTCGCTGGATCGACTGCACCGGTGACGTGGCTCGGACTGGTTTCTCATCCTCGCGCGGTCTCATGACTCCAGCTTATCATCTCGCACCACATCACAAAGTAGGGCTTTATACACAGGGAAGCCCGAAATCGGGTCGAAATTGTTCGGGTCGGTCAGATCGTTGACATTGGCCCTCTGCCATTCGGGCGGACCCAACGGCCCCCCGCCACCCATGTTCACCTCCACAACGCCCGGCAGGATGTCCTCCGTCACATGAGCGAAGAAGCGCACCCGCCCCCGCGGTGAAACGACCCACACCGGCTCGCCGTCGGCAATGCCGCGGGCAGCCGCGTCGCGGGCATGGATCCATACCAGAGGCCGGGGGTGTTTCTTGAGCAACGAAGGGATGTTGTGGTGCTGCGAGCGAAAGGCATATTGGGAACGGGCACCGGAGTTGAAGACCAGCGGATAACGCCGGGCAAGGTCCGGACTCGCCAACGGTCCCTCTCTTGGCTCCGTGTATACGGGCAGAGGCTCGTAGCCGTATTCTCGGAACCATTCCGAAGTCACCTCAAACTTGCCCGTGGGGGTGTTGAAACCAGGCCGGCCATCCTCCCGCAGGTAGCCCGTCTCGTATTTGCGATAGCGCATGGGCTCCTGGGGCAGGGGCACGCCTTCTGGGTGGGCGCGCAGGTCCTCCAGCGTCACACCGGTACCCTCGAGAGCCCAGCGGATCATGGCCTCCTCGCTCTGGGGCCAGCGCTCGCCATAGCCCAGTCGGGCGGCCAGTTCGGCAAAAATGAGGTAGTCGTTGCGAGCCTCGCCCCGCGGGGGGATTACCCGCCGGCGAAGCTGTATGAAATCGTCGTAGTACATGTACGATTCGATTTCGTAGTGCGTAGTGGCAGGGAGGAAGACGTCGGCGTACTGGCTGTCCGCAGTCGGGAAGCGATTGACGATAACCAGATAGTCCAGCGCAGCGAGCGCCCGGCGCCACAGCGAAGGATTGGGCCAGGCCGTGATAAGGGAGCTTCCGCTGATGATAAGACCCCGTACGGGATAGGGCTTGCCCTCCAGGATGGCGCGGGGCAGGAGCGCGGCATGGGCTTCGTTGCGCACGGCATGATAGATGGGAAACTCGTCCTTGCCGATGGGAGGCCGCGCATGCGCAGGGGGCTCGGTCAGCAGCCGCCGGGGGCGCCGCGGTTGCTTCATCTTGAAGAGCTTGCCGCCGGGGGTATCCAGGTGCCCGCTCAGCGCCTGCAACGTGAGAACGGCCCGAATGGCCTGCACCCCACTGTTGGAATACTCGAGGCCCGTATAGGTCAGGATCGATAGACCCCGCGCGCTGCCGATGGTCTGCGCCAAGCGGCGCACCCGCTCGGCCGGGATCCAGGTAATGCGGCTCACCTCCTCCGGCGTGAATTGCCTGACATAGCGTTGTAACTCCTTGAAACCATGAACCCAATGCTCAACGAAATGGCGATCGTACAGGCCCTGCTCGATCAGTAGATGGATCAGACCCAGGGCCAGGGCGCCGTCGGTGCCCGGTCGAATGCCGATCCATTCGGCATCCAGGGCGCGGGCCGTCTCGCTACGGCGGTGATCGATGACGATGATCTGTGCGCCCCTTCGTTGTGCATCTCGCAGGCGTCTGACATTGACGGGAGAGGAGTCGGTGACCGGATTCTCGCCCCAGACCAGGATCAGAT
>RFJM01000543.1 GCA_003694905.1 Caldilineae bacterium | reverse complement strand
CCACGGCCGTGGCGGTGTTGGTGGTGATGTCGGTGGTGTCCAGGGCCTGGAAGGTGACGGTATACAGGATCTGGTCGGAGGGTTGCATCGAGCCGGCGCCGGTGACGTCGGTCCACGTGAGGACGCCTGTGGCCTGGGCGTCGGGCGCAGTCGGCTGGCTGCCGGTAAAGGAGAGGAGTGAACTGTCGAAGGTATCGACCAGCTCGACCGTAAGCAGTTCGGTGTTGCCCAGGTTCTCGACCAGGATCTCGAAGGAGACGGGTTCGCCCACCGAGGCGGGGCCGGACGGCGGATCGACCACGTCCTTGGTGATGCCTACTTCAGGGCAGGCTTCCTCAAAGCTCAGCGTCTGCAAGATCCATTCCAGCTCGGCGGCCAGACTGGGGTTGAGGCGCTGCGAGCGAGCCTGGAAGATGACATAGGTGGCATTCGGGGGGATATCGATGCTGTCGCGGTAGGTGTCCCAGTAGAAGCCGTCGCTGTCGGTGAAGGGATTGCCCGAAAGCAGGGTACCGGTGGTGTAGATGTCGGTAACGGTGACCGGCGGCGTACCATAGCCGATCTGATAGTAGAGGTCGGAGTCGGTCTGGGTCGTGATAACGGCACCTGCTACCGAAGCCAACTGGGCCGTGCGGGTCACGGCGGCCGGATCGAAGGTGAACAGAACCGGCTCAATGCCGGGGCCACTGGCCGGGTTGTTGTCACCGTCGGCCAGGTCGAGGCCCTCGGCTACGGCGATGCGGTGGGGTCGGCGACTGGGATCCGAATAGAGGACAACCAGCTCCCAGCCGTTGTTGAACAGGAAGCTGTCGACGCCGCTGAGGGTATACGTGTTGACCCCTGTGGTGACCCAGGGTGTGACATCGGCCTTGTAAAGATAGCTCCATTCGGAGGACGCCTTGGGCCAGAGGGCGGGGCCTGCAAAGAGGGTGGGGGAGAGCACATGATCGGTGGACCCGACCGTGAAAGTGACCGTACTATCGCCGCCCGTTTGCGTGTCGTTGGTATCGTCGCGGCCGTTGTAGTACACCCAGGCGGTGATCACCGTGCCGGGGACATTGAAATTGGTGATGGAACTGGAAGTAACGCTATCGAGACCGGCACCGGCCACCACAAGCCCAAGGCCCGCTGCGTCTTCGCACGTGCCGAAGTACTGAGCCTGCAAGGGGCGATCGGCGTCGCCCGCCAGAACAGGCTGCACCACTATGCCGTAGAGCGCGGCTAGGGCGACGACGAAAGTTGCCAGCGCCAGGAACGACAACCACAAGCCTCTGCGACGGATGACTACCGGTGTGGCGTCGGAGGCGGTGTGCGGTGTATTGACGGTACTCATGTAGCTCTCTCCCAAGATACGAGTCTTGTGACGACCAGGTTGTGGAGAACCCAGGGGCACATGCTGATGTTGGCGCGCGTAGTGCTCTTACAAAGCAGACGAGACGCAAACGTGTTTCGGTGGTTTTGAGATGAAAATCGCTCTATCAATCAGCGCCGCGAACCTGCGCGCAAATCGGCCGGTGCGCAGTACCAGCACTATTGATGACGGGCGACAGAGCAGATAGTCGCGCACGGGATACAAGGCGGCGGGGCGGCGGCGTATGTCTAGCGGACGATGAAGCCCAGGTAGAGTTTCCGGCTGAACCCTTCGTCCGGGGGCGGCTGTACCGCCAGGGGACCAAAGAACTCCGCAGAGCCGTCAACATGCTGAGCCTGCAGCCAATAGTACCAGCCACCACCACGGACGCCGGTATCCAGGTAGCGGTAGGTAGCGCCGGCCGCTCCACCCTCGGCGGGGATGAGTTCGCTGATAGCCTTGCCGTGGTCTGCGGCGTCGATGCTGCGGTAAAGCCGGAAGCCCGAGACGCGCACCTCGGACGTAGTTTGCCACGTGAGCAGCACGCCCTCGGGAGCGGGCACCGCTGCGAAACTCGCCAGTTCGACGGCGGTGGGTACGATGTAGCCGAAGTTGATCTGCGTGTCCGACTGACCACCGGTGAGGGTGCGATACTGCGTGCGGGGGGTGGTCAGTGCTGCGCCCACGGTGTCGCCGGCGCTGATCTCGTAGCTACCGGCGGGGAGGTCGGGCAGCAACCAGACGCCGCTGAGGTTACTATAGGTGATGTAGTGGGTGTTGGGACCCAGCAGGGTTGCGGTGATCTGAACACCGGCGACCCGGTTCGTTTCGTTCGCGTCAATGTTGCCGTTGTTGTTCATATCATACCACGTAATCCCGCCAAGGGTTATAGGGGCTCCCACGGGGGTGGTTGTCGAGGAGCGATTGTTGTCGGGATTGCGGTCGTTGCCGCTGGTGGTGATGATGGCGGTGTTGGTAATGGTGGCGGGTGTGGCCAGGGCCGGATCCACCTGGGCGACGACGGTAATCCATCCGCCGGCCGCTGGCGCCAGGTCGCCCAGGGTCCACTGGAAGGTGGTGCCGGGATCGGGCGTCAGGGGCGGGGTGCTGGTCACGGTGGGGTTGAGCAAGCCGGCCGGGAGGATATCGGTGATGATGACGTTGCTGGCGGTGATGACGCCCGTGTTGCTGTAGCTGAGGGTGTAGGTGATGGTGTCGCCCGGTGAGACCGACGCGTTGGGCTCCACGGTCTTGACGATGGCGGGATCCGGCGAGGGGAGCTGTACCTGCAGGGCGGGGTCGCCAAAGAGCACGTAGGTGTCGAGCAGATCCTTGTACAGGCTGTGGCTTTCAAACAAAGCCTGTTTGGCCAATACGGTCAGGGGACCGATCTCGGTGCTTTCGCCGCCGACCAGGGCTTCGAAGAAGCGATTGTATAGGTACTGGTGGCCGTGGGCAACGCCCAGCCCGGTGGGGGAGAAAGTGGCCACAGCACCGCGGCCGATGGTGCGTACCGCTGCTTCGCCCACACTATTGCCGTTGGGATTCAGGTATTGCCCCTCCAGACAGGTCATGGGCAGGAAAATGGGGAAAATCGAGTTGTTCAGGGTGGGGATATCGGAAGCCTTGAAGTACTGCTCGGACCCCCACCAGGGTACGCTGGAGTGGCCGTTGTAGGTGACGAAGAGGGCACCATCGTAGCGGTCTTCGCCGGGACCGGTGAGTGTGCCGTCGATGCCTGCTTTGAGCTGGGCATTGACCTGAGCCGCGGTGAGACCGTTGAGCTGATGGTAGAGCTTGAGGGAGTCGGCCGGATAGGGCCAGATGTAGTCGGCGACCTGGTTGGAATGGTCGTAGAAGTTGCCGGCTACATCGGGCTCGTCGGCCACAAAGATGACCCGCTTCTGCCAGTCGCCGGGCGGGCTGTTGGTCTCGTAGTTGATGGCGCGGTTGACCATCTCTGCCGCCTCGGCCTGGGTGTTGACGGGGAAGCGGCCCAGACTCAGGTCGGGCATGAGGTCGAAGCCCTGATCGCGCGGGCTGATGACCAGACCTGCCAGCACGCCGCTGAAGTTGGAGGGATCGACCTCTACCTCATAGACGCCGTCGGGGACATCGAGAAAGGTATAGATGCCGTCGGGCCCGGTCGTAGTGCTGGTGATCAGATTGCCGCCCTGCCGCAGATTGAGCTGCACACCGGCAATGCCCGGTTCGCCGCTATCCTGCAGGCCGTCGGCATCCAGGTCCAGCCACACCCGGTCGCCAATGGTGCCGGGGCGGGCAAAGCCCGCGTCCACGTCGTCGTTGGGTGGGTTGCCGTAGGTGTAGGTGAGGGGATCGGTGGCGTAGGTCACCGGGTCGATGTCCGAGTCATAGCGGTCGTCGCCACCCACGTCCTTGAGTGTGGGACTAAACCCGGCCGGGGGGATGACCTCGATGGTGTAGACGCCGGTGGGTATGTCCTCGAAGCTGTAATTGCCTTCGCCGTCGGTGACCTGCACCTGTACGATACTGCCGTTTGACCAGAGGTTGACGGTGACACCGGGAATCCCGCGCTCATCGGCATCCCAGATGCCGTCGAGGTCCTCATCCCAGAAGACCATGTCGCCGAAGGCTTTGACCAGAGCGGGCGCATCGGGAGCGGCTGCCGGGGCCAGGGCCGAGGCCTGCTGGGCAGCGATAACACTGTGATAGCCAAAGTCCACGGACATGACCATGTTCCCGTTCTGCACCTCGACCAGATGGGCGATGTTGTTGGTGTCGCCGTCGCTGTCGTACTGCTCGTCGCCGAGGATATCGACATAACGGTTGTCGGCCGCGGTCTCCCCCTGGAAGGGATCAACGGCCGCGATCCAGGGCGGGATGTAGACGTTCTCGGTGGTGGAGGGGAGGTAGCCCAGGGGGTCATAGTGGCCGTCGCCCATCAAGACCACGTAACGGGGCCGCGGCGGCTGCCAGTTGTGGGTGGCATAGATGAGGAAGTTGCGGATGGCCTCGGGATGCATGAGGCCGTTGTTGAATTCGTCGTAGATGTCCTGCACATCGATCACAGCGGTGCGGAAGCCGCGAGAGGCGGCGCGGTAGTCCGCCAGTTGCTGCGAGTAGGTGATGAAATCCGCGTGGCTGATGATAATGTAGTCCGCGCCGTTGGCCGTGTCCTTGAGGTTGGAAGGGGTATCCTGCGTGACGGAGGCCGGGCTGAGGAAACCCGCTGCCGAGGCTGCGTAGTACTGGGCACCACCTGCCCCGTTGTCTGCCTGGAAGGTGAGATCGTAGGAGCCACCGGGAGCCACCTGGCCGCCGGTGATCTGCACCGGGTGTTTGGGATCGTCGATGTTGAGGACCAGGATGTTGGAGTCGGTGAACCCACCCACCTGGAACGTACGCACGCCGGGGTCATCGCCGGCAAAGGCCAAGGCATCATTCACCGCGGTGAAGCTGCTGCGATAGGTGATCTCGTAGTACTGGATGTAACCTTCGTTGGCGCCGGAAGCGTCGGGATAAGGGGGAAAGTCCATGCGTACGGTGTTGGTGCCCGAGGTGATGACGCCAGAGGCAAAGCCAAAGCTGCCCTGGTAGAGGTTGTAGCCCTCGAAAGTACCGGTGGCGATGGAGGTGCCGTTAATGGAGACCTGCACCGCGTGGTCCGGGTTGGCGGCGAGATTGCCGGCCCCGCGCAGGACTACGGTGATGGTGGCCGTGTGGGGGATGCTGCTGACTGCGGGCAGGTCGGCGGAGAAGCTGTAGGAGCTTCGTGTGCGACAAGGCCGCCCCACCGCGCAGAAGTACTTCCAGTACCAGCGGTCGACGTCGTCGCCCGTCAGGGGGAGAGCGCTCTCATACAGTTCGTTGCCCTCGAAATGCAGCGTGTGTTCGAAGTCCTGAGCCGCGGGGGCACCGGCCGGCGTACCGTCAACTGTGGTCGGCAGCAGGCGGGACGCCTCTCCCGCGACGAACCAGTAGTAGTTGTAGTCGGTGTAGCGGGTCTGGCGTTGCTCGCCGTAGAAAACGAAATAGTCGCCCGGATCGAAGGCGTCGTCTCCACCATCGAACAGGAAGATGGGGACCTCTACCCCCTCGGTGAAGAGCTGGAAGGTCGATGTGTCGATGCCGGCGGGGTTGAAACCGGCGGCGGTGAGATCGCTGTAGGTGACGCGGTACAGGCCCGAGTCATAGATCTTGATCTTGTAGCTGATGCCGGTGATGGGGGCAGCCAGTGCCGGCGTGGCGGCATGTTCCATCGCTGCGAAGAGGGCCACGGTCAGGAACAGGGCTGCGAAGGTGAGAACGGCAACGCGCTTAAGATAGGTCATCATGGATGGAGACGGTTAGATGGGTGGAAGTCAGCTGCCCGACGGCAGGAGAGAGGTTGAGGGGGGACCGGAGGTAGGGCCAAGGACAAGGGGTATGAAAAGGTCGCGGGCACAGGAGAGAGGGATTTCGGCAACGGTCCCGACCCATTCCAGCTCCGCCGGTGTATCGATGTGCGATGCCACCTGGACCGCCAGCCAGCGGGTTCCCGGCGGCAGGGGGAGGGTCAGTTGGTAGCTGTCCCAGTAGCCCTGGCGGTTCTGGTTGTGCAGGCCGTTGAAGACGTCGGCCAATTCGGTGGCCTGGGAGCTGCCTGCAAGCTGCAGGGGGCCTGGATCGGGTGGGGCGGTGTTGCCGATCTGATACCAGAGGGAGGAGGAGCCGGCGATGCCTGCGCCGCCCACGAACAGGGTCACGTGTGCCTGGGCATCAGCGAGTAGAGGTGGAAAGGCAAAGACGACGGGACGAGTTCCCGGTCCGCTGGATGGCCCGTTGCCCGCGTCCAGGTCGAGTCCCTCGGCCAGACCGACGTAGGTGGGCGGCCTGCCGCCGCTGCGATACAGAACGACGAGTTCGGCACCGTTGTTGAAGCCGCCGGCACCGTCGTCGAAGTTGTCCATGCCGTCCAGGATGTAGGTGCCGTTGCCGGTGACGATGTCGCGCACATCGGCGCGATAGGCATAGGCATAGCGTCCTGTCGTCCAGAAGGCCGGCCCCCCGATGATCCTGGGCGATGCCAGGGCGATGCCGTTGAGGCTCACGGTGGGATCGCCGTTGTCGATGGCCGGGTTGAAGTTGGCGGGGTCCTCGGCTGCCCGGTTCCCGTCATCGTCGCCGTTCCAGTAGAGCCAGGCTTCAACGATCCGGGCATCGGCGGGCAGGCCGTTCAGGTCGAAGGTGCCGCCAGCTCGACCGTCGGTGCCGAGACCCAGGGCCAGCACCCCCAGTCCCGCCGCGTCGCTGCACCCGCCGAGGACGCGACCGGACAGCGGTACGTCGACATCGCCGGCGTTGGCCTGCGGGATCGGCATGACATAAAACAGAAGCATGAGACAAAGCGCGATGGGCAATAGTCTACGCAGGCGGGGAGACGCGAACAGGCACGACCAGAGGGTACGGGGCATGGGGTTAGCGGCACGAGGTCATGGCGCGGGTGAGACAGGGATGGGAGATGGCACGACGTACGACGGATGGGGGATCCGCCGTACGTCGTTGGGAGAAGTGCAGATGGGAATGCGCGGTTAGCGCAGCACCAGGGGGGTGAACAGGGTCAGAGCGCCACCACCGCCGGGTGCAGGCACGCCGTAGGGGACCTCCAGGGGCCCGATCAGGCTGTTCTGGGGTTGGACCTCGATCCAGTAGTAGTAGGTGGCGCCGGGCCCTGCCGTGGTGTCCAGATAGTAGTAGCTGGAGCCGGTGGGATTGCCGGCGGCATAGAGGGGCTCCGGCGTGAGCAGTTTGCCCGGTCCCTGCGGATCGAGGCTGCGGTAGATGCGGAACATGTCGCCCGCGGCTTCCTGGGAGGTGGTCCACTGGAGGAGTACACCGTTGGCCTTGATGTCGTACCACAGGTCGGCGATCTCTACGGCAGTGGGGTTGATGTAGCCGAAGTCCTTGGTCAGGTCCACATCACCGCTCTGCATGAGGAAGGGAGCGGGCAGGTCGGTGGTGCGGATGAGCAGGGGGAGTTGGGCCGGCACGGTGATAGTATACACGCCGGGGGGCAGGCCGTCGAACAGGTAGTAGCCGGTGACGGTGCTGGTGGCATTGAAGACGTCGCCCGTGGTCTGATTGGCGATCTGGATGGGGACGCCCGGCACGCCGGTGGTCTCGCCGGCATCCTGGATCTTGTTGGCGTTGACATCGCGGAAGATGAAATCGCCGATGGTGACCGGGCGGTAGAGACCGGCATCCCACTTGGTATCGTTCTGACCCTCGGTCAGGGTGATGACGTCCGTCATGCCCGTGGTCTGGTCGGCGTCGCTGTCTTTGCTGTCCAGCGTTGTCAGCGGCGAGTCCTTAAGAGTGAATTCGTAGCCCGTCGGCTTGATGAACTTGACCACGTAGTTGCCGGGGAAGAGATGCTGGAAGCTGTAGGCGCCGCCGCCGCTGGTCACCGTGGTGGCAATAGGAGTCGTGAGATTGCCGGCGTCGTACAGCTCGACGGTGACACCATCGATGCCGGCCGTGTTCTCGGCCGCGTTCTGCACGCCGTCGCCGTTCATGTCCTCCCACACGAAATCGCCCAGGCTGGCCGGTGTGAGGATCTCGACGGGAGCCGTGTCCTCGGCGCCGGTCGGGCTTTCCCCGTTTTCGTCGATAACGCCATCGACGCGGGCGGTGTTGATGGTCTGCTGGTTGGGGAGTTGCTGGGTGCTGGCTTTGGCGGTGAAGTGGAGGGTGACGGTGGTGCTGGCGCCGGGAGCCAGGGAGCCTGCGCCGGTGACATCGGCCCAGTTGATGGTGCCGTCGTCGTTGTTGTCGTCGCTGGCGGGGCTGGCGTAGGCGCCGCCAAAGCCGTAGGTGAGGTAGGTGGTGTCGTAGGTGTCGGTGAGGGGAACGGTGTTGAGGATGGTGTCGCCGGTGTTGGTGATGACGATACTGAAGACGACTTCGTCGCCCACCAATACGGGGCTGGTCGAGGTGCGGGTCTTGCTGATGGCGACGGAGGGGTTGCCTATTTCGACGGGTGCGGAGTCCTCGGCGCCGGTGGGGGAGTCGCCGTTTTCGTCGATGACGCCATCAACACGGGCGGTGTTGATGGTCTGGTCGTTGGCCAGTTGTTGGGTGCTGGCTTTGGCGGTGAAGTGGAGGGTGACGGTAGTGCTGGCGCCGGGAGCCAGGGAGCCTGCGCCGGTGACATCGGCCCAGTTGATGGTGCCGTCGTCGTTGTTGTCGTCGCTG
>RFJM01000542.1 GCA_003694905.1 Caldilineae bacterium | reverse complement strand
CCCCTGAGGCGCGCAAGCGCTGTATCGAGCGCTGGGCCCAGATGGCACAGGATCCCACGCTGACCCCGCGCTTTCGCCCCAGTCACCTGGGATTGCTGTGCGCACGAGGGCTCATCCCCGTAGCCAACGAAATCCGGGCCATGCTGGTGGTGGGCGGCATCGCCCCGCCGGACTGGCCCCCTTCCGAGGAAGAGCTACAGCGCATCGCCTCCGATCTCGATGTGCCCATCGAGAACCTGCGGCAGCACGTCCACGAGGTCTACCACCTCACCCCGGCCGAGCAGGCGCGTGTCTTACCCTTCGTACAACGCATCGCCGACATCTTCGCCCACATTGCCAAAGAACGCTACGACCTTTTCGGCCGCCTGCAGCGCATCGCCCAGATTTCTCAGCTTTGACGTCACATAGCTGGCTGCAGCGAATGTAACTATTCTCACGCTACTGCATCAGATATAACAAGTGAACATCCAAACGACCTAATCCAAAAAGGTACCAGCCATGAAAAGAGTGCTCATTCTGGGCGCCGGCACCGCCGGCACCATTGTCGCCAACAAACTACACCAGGAACTCGACCCCGACGAGTGGAAGATCACCGTCGTCGATCAGTCCGAAGTGCACTACTATCAGCCCGGCTTCCTCTTCATCCCCTTCGGCATCTATAGCAAGGCCGATGTGATGCGGCCGCGGCGGGACTATCTCCCGCGTGGGGTCGAGGTCATTATCTCCGAAATCGAACTCATCGAACCGGACAAGAATCAGGTACGGATAAAGAAGGACAACCGAACACTGCCCTACGACTTCCTGATCATCACCACCGGCTCGCGCATCGTTCCCGAAGAAACACCCGGCCTCAAAGAACACGAGTGGCATCGCACCATCTTTGATTTCTACACCCCCGAGGGTGCTACGGCCCTGGCCAAGAAGCTGCGCACCTGGCAGGGCGGCCGCCTCGTCTTAAACATCGCCGAGATGCCCATCAAGTGTCCCGTGGCCCCTCTCGAATTCATGTTCCTGGCCGACTGGTTCTTCCACGAAGAAGGCATCCGCGACCGGGTCGACCTCACCCTCACCACGCCCCTGCCCGGAGCCTTCACCAAGCCCAGGGCAGCCAGCCTGCTCGGTGACATCCTGGCCGAGAAGAACATCAAGGTCGTGCCCGAGTTCAACATCATGGAGGTCGATCCCGACGCCCGCAAGATCATCTCCTACGATGAGACCGAAATCGAGTACGATCTGCTGGTCTCCATCCCCGTCAACATGGGCTCCGAAGTCATCGAACGCTCGGGCATCGGTGACGATCTGGCCTTTGTCCCCACCGACAAACATACCCTCAAGGCCCTGGAGTTCGACAACGTCTTCGTCCTGGGCGATGCCACCAATCTCCCCAGTTCCAAAGCCGGTTCGGTGGCCCACTTCCAGGGCGATGTCTTCATCGAGAACTTCCTGCGCTATATCGACGGCCTGGACCTCAAACCCACCTTCGACGGCCATGCCAACTGCTACATCGAGTCCGGCTTCGGCAAGGGCTTCCTCATCGACTTCAACTACGACGTCGAACCCCTGCCGGGCAAATTTCCCCTCCCGGGCGTGGGCCCCTTCTCCCTGCTGCAAGAATCGCGCCTCAACCATTGGGGCAAGGTACTTTTCCGCTGGATGTACTGGAACATCCTGCTCAAGGGCAAGCCCATGCCCATTACCGCCCAGATGAGCATGGCCGGAAAATGGCTGTGAGATCATGAGTGAGTTAGTAACCATGGAAGCTGTAATGACCACCCCCAGCCTGGACGAGCTCAGTCGCAAGGTCGATGCGCTCAGCGCTCAGTTGCAGAACGTCACAGATTACATCGAGGACCAGAGGCGGCGCCAGCGCGAGCGAGACGAGCTCAAAGACGACCTCATTCCCATCGTCAACGACATGTACCTGGCCGCGGTGGAAGAGCTTTCTCAGATCGAGCCCTACGTCCGCCTGGAAGATATCCTGCACCTTCTCAAACGCCTGGCCCGCAACACCCACAACATCGAAAACATGCTGGACCAGCTCGAGAGCCTGAATGACCTGCTGCAGGATCTGGGGCCCATCTTTAACGAAGCTTTCCTGGCCGCCGTGACCAAGCTCGACGAAATGGAACGCAAGGGCTACTTCGAGAACTTCCGCCAGGGCTTCTACATCATCGACAACATCGTCGAAGCCTTCGGTCCCGAAGACGTCAAAGCCCTGGGCGACAACATCGTCACCATCCTCACCACCGTGCGCGAGATGACCCAGCCTGAAGTCATGGAGACCGTCCAAAACCTGACCGCCCGCATGCGTGAGGTCGAGGAAAAACCCGAACAGGTGGACACCTCCTTCATCGGGCTGCTGCGCCAGCTCCGGGATCCGCACACGCGCCGCGGTCTGGCCCTCACACTTCAGATGCTGAAGGCCATGGGCGAAGAACAGCCCGGCAGCGGATCGCGCAAGGCCAACGGCCAGACCCACTGACCCACTCCCTTTCCCGAGCGTCCCTGTTGTCAGACATCCTCTATTTCCATACAATTCCAATCACCACCCCCTGCTAAATCCCGCAACCAAGAGGTTAGAGCCATGACCACCCAAACCATTACCACCCGCGAAATCGCCGGCAAAACCGTCCATGTCAATGAAGAAGGCTTCATGACCGATCCCTCCGAGTGGACGCGCGAAATCGCCGTCGAACTGGCCAAAGAAGAAGGCATCGAAGAACTCACCCCCGAACACTGGAAGATCATCGAATTCTGCCGCCAGGATGCCGCGGCCACCGGCGCCGCGCCCACCTTGCGACGCATCAGCAAACAGGCCGGCGTCCCCACCAAGGAACTCTTCCGCCTCTTCCCCAAAGGGCCGGCCAAGAAGGTCGCCAAGATCGCCGGACTGGGCAAGCCCCAGGGCTGCGTCTGAGCGGCACCATCCCCATCTCTCTGCCAAGGATGTGAGGAACATGAGCGAAGACAACCGCCACCTCGTATTCATCTGCTCCAAGGGCAACCTGGATATGGCTTATCCCGCCCTGGTGATGGGCTGGGCTGCCCTGGGCAACGGCCTTGATGTCACCATCTTCTTTACCTTCTGGGGGCTGGACCTGATCCGCAAAGATCGGGTCGACCACCTGGAAATCGCGCCCGTGGCCAATACCAGCATGAAGATGTCTATGATGGGCGTGCCCGGCAACCTCGGCATCCCCAATCTGCTGGGTGTTCTGCCGGGAATGACCGCTTTCGCCACCGCCCTCATGAAGAAAAAGATGGACGAGCTGGAAGTCCCGCCCGTGCGCGAGTATCTGGAGATGCTGGTGGACGGCGGGGCCAAACTCTACGCCTGCAAGATGACCGTCGATATGATGGGTCTGAAAGAGGAAGACTTCATCGACGGCGTGGAGGCCATCGTCACCGCCAGCGACTTCATCGACATGACCGAGGGCGCGCAGATCATCTTCATCTAAGCAATCGGTCGCGGCCAAAATCGGCACGCAGAGACGCCTGCTCGCGCGAGCGGGCGTCTCTGCTTTTGTGGCGAAGGCGTAGGTGCGCAACCTTGATGCGTGGGCCAGCATCCCTTTGCTCTGCGATGCGGTTCTTGGGCGGAGATAGGCCGGAAAGCTTTTCCTCCATGCAGCCCGGCCCGAGAAGCTGAATCCGGACCCATACCAGCCAAGCGCACCGGCTGCCCCGTTTGAAACGCACCCCTTCAGGCTACTGCATCTTTACACGTGTCCGACATGACATACATCATTGCCAGACCACCCATCTCGTGGTATCTTTTCTCAAAAGCCGACGATTCATGAAAGCCGTTTGCCAGACATCGTAGCCAGCATCATCCTCCGGCGAACGTGCGCGAATCGACGCCTCGTGAATGCCCGGTTCATCATGAATCGGGCATTCACGTGCGAGGCCCATTTGTACTGAATCCTCCGCCAGAGGCCCAGGCTTTTCCCCTCCGGCCCGCCGCGCCATCGCCTGTACCGTAGCCGTCCGCGAGCCGTGCAAACCCCAACCTCAGAGTGAATCAATATGGCTGTTCAACCCCCGCTATTCACCAACCCCACGCTGGACTTCCTGCGTTTCAAGCGTCATTCCCTGGACCCGATCTTCTCTCCCAAAACCGTGGCCCTCATCGGTGCCACCGAGCGTGAAGGCAGCGTCGGCCGCACCCTCCTCTCGCATCTGCT
>RFJM01000541.1 GCA_003694905.1 Caldilineae bacterium | reverse complement strand
GGCCGACGCCGCGGTGCGGGGGCACTCCCTGCACGCCTTCGCCCTGGGGGACCCTTACCGGCCCGGCGCACCGGCTGCCCCGTTTTTGAAACGCACCCCGCAGCTCCGCGCAGTTGTGAAAACCTGCAGTTGTGCGCTATCATGAGCTCATGCACACCCAGGCTGTTGAAGACTATCTCAAGGTCATCTACGAGATCCAGCGAGAGCAGGGCAAGGTGGCCACCACCGTGCTGGCCGAACGTATGGGGGTTTCGCCGCCTTCGGTCACGGGCATGCTCAAGAAGCTGGCCGACCTGCATCTGGTCGTGTACGAACGCTATCAGGGCGTGACGCTGACCGAAGCAGGCCGCAAAATCGCGCTGGAAGTCATCCGGCATCATCGCCTGGTCGAGCTATATCTGGCCGAGGCGCTGGGTGTCCCCTGGGACCGCGTCCACGATGAGGCGGAGAAGTGGGAACATGTGCTTTCGGAAGATCTGGAGGATCGCATCGATCAGGCGCTGGGCTATCCCACCCTCGACCCCCACGGCGCGCCCATTCCCGCGCGGGACGGCACCGTGGTACACGTGGAGCAGGAACGACTGAGCGAGCTCGCGCCGGGACAGCGCGCCCTGATTGCCGAGGTCAGCGATCACGATCCCGGTATCCTGCGGCGCCTGGGGCAACAGGGTCTCTTCCCGGCCACGGAGATCGAAGTCATCGAGACGGGAGCCGAGGAGATGTGCGTACGCAGCGGGGATCATGAGCACGTCGTGCCGCTGGCTGTGGCCGCCTATATATTCGTGCGGCCTATCGGCTGATACGACGCGCGCGGAGCACAATGAAAACCGCGGCCCAGGGTCCGGCTCGCATCAGCCTTGTCAAGGGCTGGGCGGCCGGCGCATGGCCCCTGGCGAGTCGAACTTGCAGGATCGACAGGCCAGAAATCCGGTGCTACATTGGCCTCCTCGCCTCCGAGTTCCGGTACCGCGCCGACGCGATCGCGGCCTCCACGCGAATGAACTTGGCAAGTCGGGGAACTGGTTGTATGATTGAATACACTGGCATCTGGAGTACATCTTCGAGACTCCCGCTTCATCCCATCGTCCTGCAAGGAGGTGAGTATCGAGCAAGTCCATCTCTTCCACCTTGACGCGATTTCTCCTTTGAAATCGAATCCAAGGTCTCAGTCACGCGAAGGCGCGTTCCTTTCTCACCCATAAGGAGAGTCCCATGAACAGAAAAACCTGGATTCCCGTTATTCTGCTGCTTGTACTGGCCGCACTCGTGCTGGCAGCCTGTGCGCAACCGTTGCCGCCTTTGGGCAGCGAGAACAGGCCCATCGTCATGTCCTTCGTGCCCTCGGGCGATACCCAGGAGATTATCGCCAGCGGCGATCAACTGGCGCAGATGATCCACGACCGCACGGGACTGACGATAAAGGCCAATGTGGGTACCGATTTTGCGGCCGTACGTGAGGCCATGGGCGCGGGCAAAGCCCATATCGGCTGGCTGAATACCTTCAACTATGTGCTGGCGCATGAGAAGTATGGGATTGATGTGGCGCTGGTCACGATTCGCTTCGGCTCCACCTCCTACAAGGGGCAGCTCAACGTGCGCGCAGACAGCGGCATCACCAGCCTGGAGGACTTGAAGGGCAAGACCGTCTGCTGGGTAGACCCGAACTCCACTTCAGGGTATATCGTTCCCCGCATCATGCTCAAGGCCAACGGCATCGATCCCGACAAGGACTTTGCCAACCAGATCGAGGCCGGCTCGCACAACAACGTCATCACCCAGGTCTACAACGGCGAGTGTGATGTCGGTGCCACCTATGCCGATGCCCGCAGCTCGGTCGAGGACGATCTGCCCGATGTCAAGGAAAAAGTTGTGGTGTTGGCGACGACCGCCGATATCCCCAACGACAATGTCTCCTTCACCAAGGACTTCCCGCCTGACCTGCGCGAGAAGATCGTGAACGCGCTGCTCGATATCGCCGCGTCAGAAGAGGGCAAGGCGGCGCTCAACAACCTCTACTCTATCGCCGGGTTGGAACGGGCCGACGACAGCTTCTACGATGGTTTCCGGGCCGACCTGAGTAAGGCCGGTATCAACATCGAGGAACTGGCCAAGTAGCACTCTCTCAACGCGGGGCGGGAGGGGGAGAGCTTCTCCCTCCCGCCATTTTTCCAGGAGGCGCCCGTGCTGCGCATCGAGCATCTCACCAAGGTTTTTCCGGACGGGACGGTCGCGCTCAAGGATGTGAGCTTTGAGGTCAAGGATGGGGAGTTCCTGGCCATCATCGGCCTTTCCGGTTCGGGGAAGTCAACCCTCCTGCGTTGTATCAATCGCCTGATCGACCCCACGGAGGGGCGTATCGTTTGGGACGACAAGGACATCACAGCGGCATCGGGACGAGAGTTGCGCGAGATCCGCCGTAACATCGGCATGATTTTCCAGCAATTCAACCTGGTCAAGCGCAGCACCGTCATGACCAACGTGCTGTCGGGACGGCTGGGGTATGCCCACCCGGTGTGGAGCCTGGTCCATCGCTTTTCGCCCGAGGATTACGAGCTGGCCAGAGCCGCGCTGGAAAGGGTGGGCATTGCGGACAAAGCCGACAATCGCGCCGATCAGCTTTCGGGGGGACAGCAACAACGCGTGGGTATTGCCCGCGCCCTGATGCAGGAACCCAAGATCATGCTGGCCGATGAGCCCGTCGCCAGTCTCGATCCGGTGTTAGCTCACTCCATCCTGCAGTATCTGGAAACACTCAACCGCGAAGACGGGATTACCGTGCTGTGTAGCCTGCATTTTCTGGACCTGGTGCACCGCTATGCCACGCGGGTGATCGGGCTCAAAGACGGAGAGCTGGTGTTTGAGGGATTGCCCTCGGAACTCACCGCGGATCGCTTCAAAGAGGTATACGGAGAAGAGGCGGAAATGGTCACGGTGGGGGGCACCATGTCTGCCTGATACAACCGCGCTTACTGTTCGCCGGCGACATCACGACCCATGACACACGACGCAACGCCAACACCCTCCCCCACGCCGGGCCGGACGTCCTGGCTGCCTCCGCTGGTGTCTTTGCTGCTACCGGGTGGTGGTCAGGCATTGGTAGGGCGCTATGTGCGCGGGGCTGCTATTCTGCTGGCCATCGTGGTGATGGCGGCGCTGATCATCTGGTTGCAGGGCTATGCCCTGCTGGCACCGCTCCTCGGGATCTGGTTATGGAATAGTTGGGATTCGTATCAGCTAGTACGGGGGCGGCAGCCACGCCTGGGAGTGCCGATACTGCTGGGGGCGCTGATCATCTACGGCCTGGGCACGGTGGCCACTCAGGTCCAGCCCACGCGGCTGGTGACCGGTTGGTCTTCGATGCAGCCCTACTTGCGCGCCCTGACCAAACCGGAGCTGTTCACCTATCCCACCGAAGACCAGATCGGTCTGGTCCCCATCCAGGTTCCCTGCATCGAGCCTCTACCCGAACCCGCGCGCAAGCCTACCGAGCAACCCCGCCTGACCGTGTCGGTACCCTGTGCCAGCGTGGGCGATGTGGTTACCATCCAGGGCGAAGGCTTTTTCCCGGAGTTCGAGGGCGAGCTGTGGTGGATCAACCCCATCGGGGATCCACAGCGGGTGCTCGAAAACGGACAGCAGGCCACCTTTGTGACCGATGCCGAAGGCCGCTTCACGGCTCAGGTCAAGGTGCCGCTCGCCGTTCCCGTTTCTGAGCAGCCGGGACCCGGCGAGACGCAGACCCACCTGATCCGGGCCGAGCAACACAAGCCTTACGGCTCCCCCCAGCCTACCGAGACATTGAGTCTGGTGGTGGACAAGATCTTCGAGACGGTGGCGCTGGCCTTTCTGGCCACGGTGCTGGGGGTGATCTTTGCCGTGCCGGTCAGTTTCCTGGCCGCACGCAACCTGATGTACGGCAACCCCGTCACCAGGATGATCTATTTTGTGGTGCGCACGATCCTGAACATCGTCCGCTCCATCGAGACCCTCATGTGGGCCATCATCTTCGCCGTGTGGGTGGGCCTGGGCCCCTTCGGAGGGATGCTCGCCCTCTGGCTGCACACCGTCGCGGCCCTGGGCAAGCTGTATTCCGAGGCCATCGAAGCCATCGATCCCGGTCCCATCGAGGCGGTGCGGGCGACGGGTGCGAGCGGACCCCAGGTGGTAGTGTATGCGGTAATCCCGCAGGTGTTGCCCACCTTCGCCTCCTTTACCCTTTTCCGCTGGGACATCAATGTGCGCATGTCCACGGTGATCGGGCTGGTCAGCGATGCGGGTCTGGGTTTCCTGGTGATCCAGTGGATCCGGCTCAACCAGTTCCGGGCCATGGCCACTGCCATCATTGCCATCATGCTGGTGGTGAGCATTATCGACTACACCTCCAGCAAGCTGCGCGAGCGGATCCTCGAGGGGGCGCCGGCCGCGCGTCAGGTGAGCCCTACCCGGCGGCTGGTCACTCGGGCGGCACTGGTGGCGGCTTTTGCGCTGGTGTTTGTGTGGTCTTGGCGGCTCGCCGAGGTGCGGTTGAGTGAGCTGGTGCGAGGGGCGCCGGCCGGTCTGCGCATGGCTCGGGACTTCGCCATCCCCAACCTCATCGAACGGCCCACCGAGGAACGCAGCGTGAGCCGGCCCCTGCCGGTACCCTGCGGCGCGGCCGAAGTCCCGTCTACTTCCGGCACGGGCGCGGGCGTGTCCCTCTCGCTGGAGTGCGGCAACGTCGGCGATCCCCTGATCATCACGGGACACGACCTGCCGCCCAACCAGGATGTCTCCGTCCGCTGGCTCTTGCCTGATGGTGCGTTTCTACGCGTTCAATCGAACTGCTGCCGTACCGATGAGACGGGCACGGTGACCGTGGAGACGCGGGTACACCCGCTGATGGAGCTGAGCGAAGGCATGACCGAACCGGGACAGGTCACCATCGTGTGGAAGGAAACGGTTGGGGGACCGCGATTCAGTGAGGCCTCGCGCCGTGTGCTCGAGCTATCCATCGTGACATTGCTGATGGCACTGCTGGCCACCACTCTGGGCTCCCTTTTCGCCATCCCCCTCAGCTTCTTCGCCGCGCGCAACATCATGGGCAAGACCGTGCCGGGCCGCGTCATCTTCTACGGCTTTCGCCTGTTTTTCAATCTCTTCCGTTCTATCGAACCCATGATCCTTGTGCTGATCTGTGCGGCCTGGGTGGGCGCGGGGCCTTTCGCCGGCGTGTTGGCCCTCGCCCTCAACAACATCCCCAATCTGGGCAAGCTTTTCTCCGAGAGTATCGAGGACATCGACAGCGGGCCGGTGGAAGCCATCACCGCCACCGGGGCCAACCGCTTGCAGACGCTGGTCTACGCGGTGGTGCCGCAACTGGTGCCCCGCTTCCTGGCCTTCATTCTCTACCAATGGGATATCAATATCCGCATGTCGACGGTGATCGGGTTTGTCGGCGGCGGCGGTATCGGCCAGCAGTTCCGCTTGTGGGTGGGGCTGAACCAGTATGACAAAGCAGGCATGGCCGTGTGGGCCATCGTCATCATGGTCTGGAGTATGGACTATCTCAGCGCGCGAGCACGCGAACGCCTGATCTGAGGTGATAAGATGGAGTATCGACTCTTCGGACGTACCGGTATGCGCGTCTCACCTCTGTGCCTGGGGGTGATGAACTTCGGCGGTCGCAGCAGCGATGAAGAAGCCGAGCAGATGTTCGACATGGCGCTGGAAGCCGGTATCAATTTCTTCGACACGGCCGACGTCTACAACGAGGGCCGCTCTGAACAGCTATTGGGCAGGCTGGTGGCGGAGCGTAGAGTCAGGGATCAGGTCATCATTGCCAGCAAGGTACATTTCCCCGTGGGGACAGGACCCAACGACCGCGGCAACAGCCGACTGCATATCCAACAGGCATGCGAGGCCTCATTGCGACGTCTGGGGGTGGAGACGATCGATCTCTACCAGATCCACCGACCCGATTTCGACATCGATCAGGAGGAGACCTTGCGCGCCCTGGATGATCTGATCCACGCGGGCAAGGTGCGCTACATCGGCTGTTCGACCCATCCCGCCTGGCTGGTGATGGAGGCCCTGGCCATAAGCGAGCGGAAGGGGCTGGCACGCTACGTGAGCGAGCAGCCCCCCTACAATCTGCTGGACCGCCGCATCGAAAACGAACTGGTGCCCCTTGCCCTGCGCTACAACCTGGCCCTGATCCCCTGGTCCCCTCTGGCCGGTGGCATCCTTGCGGGGCGTTATCCGCCCGGCGGGGGGATCCCACCCGACAGCCGGGCCGCGGTAGCGAGCTTCATGGCCGAGCGGGCCAACGAGCGCGGCAGGCAGGCCGCGGTCCAGGTGGCGGCGATAGCCCGGGAGCTGGGCATGACCGGCAGCCAGCTGGCACTACTCTGGATCATGCACCAGCCCGGTATCACCGCTCCCATCATCGGGCCGCGCACCCCCGCGCACCTGGCCGACAATCTGAAGGTGCTGGACATGCAACCCCTTGACTCGGAGATCCTGGCCCGTCTTGACGAGATCTGCCCGCCGGGCACCGCCCTGAGCAACTTCCACAACAACTCCGGCTGGATGAAGATGAGGATCGACTGATGAGCGTCTCTCTGTTTTCCCCTTTTGTCTGTCGAGGCCTGAGGCTGAAAAACCGCATCGTCATGGCTCCCATGTGCATGTACACGGCTGCGGGCGACGGTCTGGCCACCGACTGGCATTGGGTGCACTACGGCGCCAGGGCCATCGGTGGAGTAGGCCTGATCATCCAGGAGGCTACGGCCGTCGAGTTTCGCGGGCGCATCAGCGAACAAGACCTGGGTCTGTGGTGCGACGAACAGATCGCGCCCCTCGCCCGCATCGTCGATTTCGTACACGGTCAAGGGGCCGCTATGGGCATCCAGCTCGCGCACGCGGGCCGCAAGGCCTGGACCCGCAACAAGGGCCGGGGGCCGGCAGCGGCTGTAGGCCCCAGCCCTATTCCCTTCGCCGATGACTTTCCGCCCCCTCACGAACTCAGCTCAGGCGAACTGGACGGCATCGTCGAGGCTTTTGCCGCGGCGGCGCGACGTGCCCTGGCGGCCGGATACGATGTCATCGAGATTCACAGCGCGCATGGCTACCTGCTGCATAGTTTTGTCTCGCCCATCAGCAACCGCCGCCAAGATGAATACGGTGGCTCGATCGAGAACCGGGCGCGCCTGCTGTGGCGGGTGGCCGAGGCGGTACGTGCGGTGTGGCCCGAAGACCGTCCTCTCTTTACCCGTATCTCTGCCACCGACTGGGTGGACGGCGGATTGCGGGTCGAGGACTGGGAGGTGGTAGTCGCCGGGCTGAAGGAACGGGGGGTGGATGTGATCGACTGCTCTTCCGGAGGGCTGGTGCCGGACGCGGTCGTTCCCGCCGGGCCCGGCTACCAGGTGGCTTTCGCCGCGCACATCCGCCGTGCCTGCGATATTCCCACGGTGGCGGTGGGGTTGATCACAACACCCGAACAGGCAGAAACGATCGTGCGCAGCGGCCAGGCAGACCTTGTGGCGCTGGCGCGGGAGTTTCTGCGTAGTCCCCAATGGCCGCTGGCAGCCGCGCGCGCTCTGGGCGCCGAGACCGAATGGCCCCGCCAGTATCTGCGCGCCAGGCTTTGAGACAGCCGGGCTGCGCCGATGCGGCTGCGTAGACCGGACGGCACCTGCATGGTTGTGGCGGCGCACATGCCACTGGCCGGCCGCTTGCCAGGTCGGGGCCCCGCACCAAGGTTGACCGCCGGTCACGGTACACAGGAGCACCAGGGCGATGGCAGCAAAGGCATCTACGGCCCCACCGGCCAGTATGCCTGGGCCTTCTGCACGTCAACCCGCGTCTCGCCTTCCGATTTGGCACGCTCTTCGATGTCGTAATGCCCACCCGAAGCCCCGAACCGCGGCCGTGGGTATGCGGCCGGCGGGACCGCGGGCCAGGGCTGCGGGCTTTCGGGCATGCCCCGACGTAAACGGGCTTGCCGGTTTGCCGCCGCTGGCGGGCATCGCGGCCGGGCGCGCCCACGTAGGCGAAGCTCTCCCAAGTGCTCGGGCCGGCAGCGAATCGCGGATGCGACGCACACAAGTGACACAGGCGCCGACCGGCGCCGTGATTCGGCATATTGTACACCACCCTCGCGCTGAGGAAGGTCCCCCGGTTCCGGCACACACAACCAAAGCCGGGGCAACTGTCCGGCGGGGATTTGGCCCCGGGCACTTCGCGCCACCGCCTGCCTGCGATGCTTACCCGAAGCGGCATCTCCGCCGGCAGCCGGGGACGCCTTGTCGGGCCCACATTCCCCACGTTCCCACATAGTATCCCGCCGCGAGTTGTGCTAGAATGAGCCAGGCCGTCCGGGCTTGTCCGGTGCGAAGCAGGCCGCAGCAACCCGGCCGGCGAATCCAAGATTCTATGCATCTCATGCAGTTGCAGAATGGGTATCCTCGACATCAATCCCATCGGCGCCATTCGGCGCAATCACGCTATCGAACACGCAACCATCCACATCCTCAGCCGGATGCGCCCGCAGACCAACATGGCCGGGCGCTCGGACAGCCGCGGTTTCGTCATCTACGGCGATGTCTCCACCGAGGCCATCGGTCAGGCCGTCGCAGAGGCCATCGAACGCATTCGCGCCGGTGAGGCACATCTTGCCATCCACCCCAACTGCGGGACCAACCTTGTCACGACCGCCTTCCTGACCTCCGCGGCAACCTTGCTGGCCAGCGCCGGGCGCCGGCGTCATATCCTCGACAGGCTGGCTTCGGGTCTGATCGGTGCCATGGTCGGTGTGGTCGCAGGTCAATTCCTGGGGATGAACCTGCAGGAACGGATCACCACGTGCGCCGATCTCGGTGCAGTCCGCATTGTGGAAATCCAGCGTCGCGAGTTTGGCAAGCGGGTCTTGCACTGGATCCGGCTCGAACACGCGCCGGCCGCGCAGGAGTCATGATCTACCTCTTTCACGGCGACGAAGCATTCGAAAAGAGTGAGCGCATCGCGGCGCTAAAGCGGTCGTTGGGTGACCTGGTCGATATCAACACTATCGAACTCGACGGCCGGCAGGTCGACCAGGCCGAACTGCAGCATCATTGCGACGTACTTCCTTTTCTGGGGGAGAAACGATTGGTCGTTGTCAACGGCCTGCTCGCTCGTTTCCAGGGCGGCGAGAACAAGGACGGAGCGAGCGCATTCGAGACATGGCTGGCCGATTATCTGCCCACCTTGCCCGACACGACCATGCTGGTGCTCAACGAACCAAAGAAGTTGCCGGGGAATCATCCCATCGTGCGTACGGTGCGGTCGCTGGGCGATAAAGGCGAGGTGGTACTCTTCGAAGCGCCTTCCCTCAAGAAAGGCGAGCTGGCCCGCTGGGTGGAGCAACGTGCCCGCAAGAAAGGCGCCAGACTGGAGCGCGGCGTGGCCGCCAATCTGGCCAGCTTCATCGGCCCCGACCTCAGGCTCATCGACAGCGAACTGGAAAAACTGGCGGTCTATGCGGGCGACCGCCCCATCACCATGCAGGATGTCAAGATGCTCGTACCCTACGCCAAAGAGGCCAGCATCTTCGACATGGTGGATGCGTTGGGGCACCGGCGCACCGCTCAGGCATTTCGCCTGCTGGCCCAGCTCCGCAACCAGGGTGCCCATCCCATGTACCTGCTGACCATGATCGTGCGGCAGTTCAGGATCATCATGCAGGTGAAGGACCTGAGCGCCACGGGGGGGATGAGCGTCGACGACCTGGCCGGCGCCTTGAAGCTTCATCCCTTCCCGACCCGTAAGGCGCTGGAGCAAAGCCGGCACTACAGCGCCGAACAGCTCGCCCGTATCTACGACAGGTTATTGGAAACAGACCTGGCCATCAAGACCGGCAGGCTGGAGGCCAATCTGGCACTCGACCTGCTGGTGGTGGAGCTGGCCCGCGCTTGAACCATTGCCATGCTGCCCCCCTGCTCATTGCTGAACCCTGCCTCTTACTATCTCCGGCGTCCGGATGTCCGTATCCACTACCGGCGTCTGGGTGCGGGGCCGCCGCTGTTGCTGCTCCACGGGCTGGGGTCTTGCGCGGACGACTGGTTCCCGGTTGCTCCGGGCCTGGCAGCCGCGTTCGAGCTGATCCTGGTGGACGTCAGGGGCCACGGGCACAGCAGCCTTGCCAGCTCCCGCGACTATGCCATCGCCCGCATGGCGGAAGATGTACTGGCGGTGATGGACGCGCTGGACATCGGGCGAGCGCATGTCCTGGGTCTTTCACTGGGTGGCTGCGTGGCGCTGCAACTGGCCGTCTCCTACCCGCGCAGGGTCGACCGGCTGGTCCTGGTTAACACCTTTGCCCGCCTGCGCAATAGCGGGCTGGCCACCCTCCGCCATCGGCTGTCCCGGCTCTATGCCTGCGCCCGGGATATGGATGTGTTGGCCGAATTCGTGGCCGCCAGCCTCTTCGACGATCCCGAGATACGCGCCTTCGCTGCCGAGCGTCTACGTCGCAACGACCGGGGCTGTATCGTACGCACGATGCTGGCCATCGCCCGCTTTAACCTGCTCCCACACCTGCAGCGCGTTCATCATCCTGCCCTGGTCCTGGTGGGCGCTCGCGATCGCACGGTACCGAGAGAGTGTGCCTGGGACATGATGGCGCGCCTGCCGCGCGCCTGGCTGCGCGTCATTCCCGATGCGGGTCATGCCCTGCCCTTCGACCAGCCGGAACGCTTTTATGATGCCGTCTCGAGATTCCTCCTGGGTCAGGACAACACCAACACCAGGGCCAGCAAACTCACCCCCGCGCCGATGAGCCAACCCACCACGACGTCTCCCAGGTAGTGCACCCCCAGGGCGACACGCGACAGAATACACCAGATTGAGATCAGCCAGAAGAGCCAGGCGAACTCGGGAAAAAGCCAGCCGCCCATCAAGGGTAACGTCCCCATACGGGTGGCGTGGCCGCTGGGGAAGGCATGGCGGTCGTAGCTCTTGCTGTAGAAGCCGTCGACCTCTGAGGGACGGGGGCGTTTCAGAGTGAACTTGATGGCATAGGTAATGACGCCCGCGGCAATGGAGATCGCCAGCCAGGCCAGGATGTGCCAGCGCCGCGGGGGTGGGAAGTAGAAGATGCCGGCAAGCCATAGTAGCAGCCACAACGGGCCATCCCCCAGGTGCGCGCCGACCGTGGCCAGGATGCCTGCCGGCGTCCCGGCCTCGACCCGCAGTCGCCCGCTCCACCGTTCGTCCAGCCCGGCCAGTCGTCTCAGCCGTGCTCTCACGCTTGGGCTCCCACCAACTTCCGCACCATCTCGAGCTGATGGGGTTTGTCGACATCCATGCCCAGATCCGCATACGGAGAGATGATGGCCCGGGCGTCGCACTGCACGAGTCGCCGCGCGATCTTCTCGGCGTCGGCGATACTGAGCCGCCGGAAGAGAAACTTGACCACGGCGCGGAATCCGGCCAGACGCACTTGCTGAAAGGCACTTTTGCGGCGTTCCAGCAGATCGCGCACGAGCTGATCGTTATTGTGGGCCACCGCGGCCCGGACGAAGAAGAGATCGCCACCGCAGAACTTACCCTCGGCCATGGGGACATAGGACCTGGCGGCACCGGGATACTGCCCTTCCATAACATCTTTCTCGACGATCGAATACAGAAAATCCGCGCCCAACTTCTCACATTCCCTCACGAACCAGTCGACCGTCTCCGCTTTGAGCAAAGGGATATCGGCAGATGTGATCAGCAGATAATCCAGATCGGGTACGGCTTCCTGCAGCGCGCGGATCCCGGTCATGATGTTGTCGAAATGCCGGGTCTGATTGGGAACGAAAAGCACCTCGGTGCCGAAATCTATGTTGTCCTCGGGACCAATGCCCACGATGGCAATGGTGCCAACACGCGGGCTTTCGCGCAGCGCCTTGACAATCCAGTAGACCATGGGTTTGCCGGCAATGGGCAGCAGTGCCTTACGATGGCGTCCCATCGCCAGGGCCAGAGGGTCGGGCTTGGCAGGGGTGTACCCGGCTAGAACCAGGGCAGGATAGGTTTTCATAGGCTACTCCCTCGATCGACTTACTGAGATCATGGGACGAATGCTCCGGCCAGATGGCGGATAATGTAGGAATTATAATGAGATGCGGCCAAAAAAGAAAACGGCCGCGAGCACCTCGCCGGGATGCAATCATACATTTGCTTCTGCCCGCGGGTGCAGACGAATCCATCATGCCTGCCGAACGGCTTGTGATTGATCTGCCCTCGCAAATGTGCTTTGCGACGCCACAACATTGGTGGATAAAGGTGCATCAGTGACGACCGGCTCAAAGCCGGCCAGCGCAGGCTGTGCCACAGGCCGACCTGCGTCGGCCATTGGTTGGGGCAGCGGAGGCCTCCCTCTGGCATAGGCCCAAAACGGCTGACTTCCAGCCAGCGACAACGACCCGCTCAAAGCCGGCCCCTGTATGTTGGGCCGAGTGCCGATACGGGCAGACCGGAATGGCTGCCGTAGAGGTCAGCGGGCCACCGCAGCATTCCGACTGAACTGCAACGGTCCTCGACGCGATGCCCGCGATTGACCATCACGCTCCGGCCCGATATACTTGTCCCACCGCCACCTGCATCAACCGGCCGCTTCCACCTGCGGCCATCTCATCGTCCCAGATCATGCTCAGAAACCATATTGACGTTGATCCCCTGGATTGGGCAAGCATCGAACCGCACATCAACGCACTACTTGCCGAACAACTCACCCCCGCGCGGGTTCACGAGTGGCTGCAACGCTGGAGCGACCTGGCATCCGTCCTGGATGAAGCCGAGGCTCAGATCTATCGAGACATCTCCGAAAACACCCAGGACAAAGCGGCCGATGCCCGTTTCCGAAAATTCGTGACGGAGATCCAGCCCCGCTTGCAGAAGGCGGAGCAGGCCCTGAAGCAGAAGCTATTGGCCGTGCGCGACTACCGGCCCACCGACGAAACGGCCTTGCTCATCAAACGCTTTGCCGCCGAGGCCGAGATCTATTGCGACGACAACGTGCCCATCCTCAGCGAACTGAGATTGTTGGGCAAACAATATCAGGAGATCATCGGCGGCCTTTCCATCGAGTGGCAGGGTCAGACACTCACCATCCCCCAGGCGGAAGTGCTGCTGGCCGACCGGGATCCCCAAGTCAGGCAGCGGGTCTGGCGACTGGTGCTGGATGCCTATCTGGAACAGCGGGAAAAGCTCAACAACCTGTTCATGGAGATGCTGGTGCGGCGGCGCCGCATTGCTGCCAACGCGGGGCTGCCGGATTTTCGCGCCTACCGTTGGAAGGCCCTGGCCCGTTTCGACTACACTCCCGAAGACTGCCTCACCTTCCACGAGGCCATCGCCCGCGAGGTCGTGCCCTTTACCACCGAGTTGTACGGCCAACTGGCCGGCCGTCTGGGCCTGGATGCCATCCACCCCTGGGATGCAGGTATCAACAGCCCCTGGCTGCCCACCGTCGATCCTGAGCCCGAGCCGTTACGCCCCTTCCGAGAGGTGGAAGAGCTGGAAGCCACTGCGGCCCACATCTTCGAGCAGGTGGATCCCGTCTTCGGGGGCTACTTCGCGGCCATGCGCGATGGCTTCCTGGACCTCGCCTCACGGCCCAACAAAGCGCCGGGCGGCTACTGCAACGGCTTCCCCGTCAGCGGACAGCCGTACATCTTCATGAACGCGGCGGGCTCGCACCGCAACGTGCGCACCCTGCTACACGAGGGTGGTCACGCTTTCCACTTCGCCGAGTCCTACCGCCGTCAGTCCCTGCTCTGGAACTACAGCGGTCCCATGGAATTCTGCGAGGTGGCCTCTATGGGCATGGAATTGCTGAGCATGCCCTACTGGAGCAAGGACAAAGGGGGGTTCTACGATGAGCACGATCTGCACCGTGCCATTATCGACCAGCTGCACGGCATTGTCTTCTTCCTGCCCTACATGTCGGTAATGGATCTCTTTCAACACTGGCTCTACACCGAAGCGCCCGAGTCTGTCACGCCGGCCGATCTGGACCGCAAGTGGAGTGAGCTTTGGGACCGGTTCATGCCGGGGATCGACTACGGCGAGTATCAGGACGAGAAAGCGACCGGCTGGCACCGCAAGGGACACATCTTCGGGGTCCCCTTCTACTATATCGAGTACGGGTTGGCGCAACTGGGTGCCCTGCAGGTCTGGCGCAACGCTCTCAAAGACCAACGTAAGGCCGTGGCCGATTACCGGGTTGCTCTGGCAGCCGGCTACACGCGCTCTCTTCCCGAACTGTTCCGACTGGCCGGCGCCAGGCTCGCCTTCGATGCCGGCACCGTGGGCGAGTTGATGACGCTGGTCCGCCAACAACTCCAGCTTTCCACACACCATGTCCGCACAGGAACTGAGCCGAGACCAACATCTTGAGATCTACTATTGGATGCGATTAACGCGCACCTTCGACGACCGCATGCTGGCACTATGGAAGCAGGGCCGCGGTGTCGGGGGGACGTTCTCGCAGAGGGGACACGAGGCCATCTCTGTGGGCGCGGGGTATGCGCTGGGGCCGAAGGATGTGGTGGCCCCCATGCATCGCGACCTGGGCTGCTACCTCCTGCGCGGGTTGAGCCCGCGCAGGGCTTTTGCCAGCCTGCTCGGCCGCGCCACCGGCGTCACGGCCGGTCGGGACGCGAATCTGCATGGGATGGGCGATCTCAGCCTGGGCCTGATCGGCTTCATCAGCCATCTGCCCCAGTCGCTGCCGGTTACCCTGGGGGTGGCCATGAGTTTCCTCTATCGCGATGAGCCCCGCGTGGCCATGACCTTTACCGGTGACGGCGCCAGCAGCGCCGGTCTCTTCCACGAGGTGCTGAATATGGCCAGCCTCTACAACGCGCCCATGGTGATCATCGTGGAAAACAACCAATATGCCTACTCGACCCCCTTGAGCCAGCAGATGAAGGTGCCCGATATCGCCCGGCGGGCGGATGGCTACGGCATTCCCGGCATCATTGTGGATGGGAACGATGTGGAGGCGGTCTACGCCGTAACGAAGGAGGCGGTCGAACGGGCGCGTTCGGGTGGGGGTCCTACGCTGATCGAAGCCAAGACGATGCGCATGCTGGGCCACGCCATCCACGACGGCGCCGAATACGTGCCACGCGAGCTGCTGGCCGAATGGGAAAAGAGGGATCCCATTCGGCTTTACGAGGAAAGGTTGCTGTCTGCCGAGATCTGCGATCAGGCCGAACTGGATGAAATCGGCCGTCGTTGCGAGGTGGAAATCGAGGACGCCATCGCCTACGCCGAGGCCAGCCCCTGGCCCGACCCCGCTACGGTTCTCGAGGGTGTGTACGCCCCCTGACACCTCCATCCCCATGGCAGGCTGACGCTCATGACCGATACTGCTCAAACTTTCGGATTCAGCGAAGCCGTCCAACAAGACGAGTCTCGCGTCATGACCTATATTGCGGCCATTTCCGAAGCGTTGCGCTACGAGATGCGTCGCGACCCCGACGTGCTGATCTTGGGCGAAGATGTCGGCGGCGAGTTCGGCGGCGCCTTCAAGGTCACCAAGGGCTTTGAAGAGGAGTTCGGGCCTCGCCGCGTGATGAATACCCCCCTGGCCGAACTGGGTTTCACCGGCATGGCTACGGGCATGGCCCTGATGGGATTGCGGCCCGTCATCGAGATGCAGTTCGCGGACTTCATCTCCACCGCCTTCGACAGCATCGTGCAGTTTGCCGCCACCACCCACTATCGCTGGGGAGGCGCCGTCCCCTGGGTGATCCGCGCACCCTGCGACGGGGGAATTCGCTCGGGCCCCTTCCACAGCCAGAACCCCGAAGCCTGGTTTGTCCACACCCCCGGCCTCAAGGTGGTGGCCCCGGGCACGCCTGCCGACGCCAAAGGCCTCCTGCTGGCCGCGATTCGCGATAACAATCCCGTCATCTACTTCGAGAGCAAACCCCTCTATCGTTCCCTGAAGGGTTATGTGCCCCCGGACGATTATGTCGTGCCCCTGGGCAGAGCCAATGTGGCCCGCGCGGGCGATGAACTCTCCATCATCACCTACGGCACGCAGCTGCAGGAATCGCTCAAGGCTGCCGAGCGGCTGGCGGCCGAGGGCATCCATGCAGAGGTGTTGGATTTGCGCACGCTCAAGCCCCTGGATACCGAAGCCATCCTGACCACGGTGCGCAAGACGGGCAAGGCGCTCATCGTGCATTCGGCCAACCGGATGGCCGGTGTGGGCGCAGAGGTGGCGGCGTTTATCGCTGAGCACGCATTCGAATGGCTGGACGGGCCCGTACAACGTCTGGGCGGGCTCGACACCCCCATCCCCTTTAGCCCGCCCCTGGAAGATGCCTACCGGCCCAACGCCGACAAGATCTACCGCCTCGCCCGAGACCTGGCTCAGTACTGAGATGACCATCCAGGCCATCATCTTCGATTTCGACGGCACGCTCATCGATACAGAAACCCCCGACTATCGCTCGTGGCAAGAGGTCTTCCGCAGTCATGGCGCCGAACTCGATCTGGCAACCTGGGTCCAGGTGATCGGCCGGGCCGACGGCGTGTTCGACATGGTGGAATACCTGCGGCAGCTCGTGGGCCGGCCGATCAGCGGGGATGTTGCCACCCGCCGCCGCCAACGGTTCTACCGGCTCGTGGCCCGCGAGCCATTGCGGCCCGGTGTCGCCGCCTACCTGGAGGAGGCCGTGCGCATGGGCCTGCGGCTGGGCGTCGCCACCAGTTCGGGACCCGATTGGGCTCGGCAGATCCTCGCGGACCGCGGCCTGTTGCACCATTTCCACTGTATCAAGACCGCCGCGGATGTGGCAGAAGCCAAGCCCCATCCGCAACTATATCTGGACGCCTGCGCGGCGCTGGGCTGTGCCCCCAGGCACGCCATCGCCATCGAGGACTCACCCAACGGTGCGCTGGCAGCCCTGCGCGCAGGGCTCTTCACGGTGGTCGTGCCCAATCCCATGACGGCTAATCTCCCTTTCCCGCCCGTTCACCTGCGCCTGGATTCGCTGGCTGACCTGCCGCTATCGAGGCTCGTCGAGCGCGCGGCCGCCGTCGCGCACGAACCGTCGCCACCCTTCCTTCGAGGAGAAGCATGACAGGACTCATCACACGACTCATCGTCAACGCCGTGGCCCTCGGTGTCACGGCCTGGGTAGTTCCGGGCATCGACTACGGCAACATCTCGTCGCTACTCATTGTTGCCGTCATCTTCGGCGTCGTCAACGCCCTGATCAAGCCCGTGCTGCGCCTGCTGACCTGCCCGCTGATTGCCATCACCCTGGGACTGTTCACCCTGGTGATCAATGCGCTGATGCTCTGGCTTACCGGTTGGGTCGCCGAGCTGGTCGGGGTGCAATTCACGGTCAACGGCTTCGTGCCCGCGGTTCTCGGCGCCATCGTCCTATGGATCATCGGCGTAGTGCTGAACATCTTTGTGGATTGACGCTGCCTCGTAGCAAACCGAAGGACATGGGGAGATCCGGGAAATCCGATCTCCTGCGCCAACCCGCGAAGCACGGCCTGGCGGGTCTTGCGCGGTAGCGCTAGCGTCCCGAAGTCATGAAGTGGGGATCGGCCGCGCGTTGCTGAGCCGCATGCACAATGACCACGGCCAGCACCGCCGTGAGGACATAGATTACGGACGCGCCCACGAACACGCCGCGATAGCCCACCCAGCCGGCAATCGCGGCTGCGATGAGCGGTGCCACCGTACGCGCCGCCGCACGGACACTGTTTTCCAGCCCGTAGGTCGCACCCTGGTTCCCGCGCGGGGACCAACGGTTCATCAGAGCTGCAACAGACGGGACCAGCCCTCCCACGGCAATGCCGCTGATACCCTGCAGCACGATCAACTGCCAGGGTCGAGTCACAAACGCCTGGGGCACGAACAGGAGCGCGGCCACAATCGCGGATGTCACCAACACCCGCTCGTGTCCGATGCGGTCGCCCAACCGTCCCAGGTAGACCGCGCTGATAGCACTGGTTGCAGCAGACGCACCGATGACCACACCGGTCAACTCAGCCGCACCTTCCTGCCGGCCCTGATTGAGCATCAGCACGAAGAGAGCCATGATGGGTGTCAGCAGGGTGGCACCCATCCCGCGCAGAAAGGCCAGACCGTACAAACCCAGCATGCCGGGAGCCAGCAAGAGGTGCTGGTACCCTGAAATGAAACCGGGGCGCTGCGCCTTGCTCGGCGCCCGAAACTCCTCTCTCACCAGGAAGAGCACGGCGAAACCGGCCACACCCAGCAATGTGCCCGTGATCCAGAAACTCTCGCGAAAACCGAAGCGCTCACCCAGCACGCCGCCGATGAACGGGCCGCCCGCGATCCCCAGCCAGCGGGCCATGTTGATCACACCCATGGCAAAGCCGGTGCGCTCTTTGGGCGTGCAGGCTGCCACCAGCGCATTTCCCGCGGCCACCACACCCGTCACCGCACCTTGCAGCGCCCGCAGGAGCACCAGTTGTTCTGCACTCTGGGCAAAGCCCATGGCCGCAAGCAGCACGGCACCCCCCAGTGTCGCCCGCTCCAGCATCAGCTTGCGTCCGTACCTGTCGGCCACGACACCCCAGATGGGCGAGGCAATCATCATCACAAAAGCCTGCGCCGAAAAGACCAGCCCCGCCCACAACTCGACGCTCCCCCCTGTCGAGCTCCCCAATTCGTTCACGTACAGCGGCAAGAAGGGAAAAATGAGGCTGAAACCGGCCGTGGAGAGCAACTGCACAAAAAAGAGCACGACCAGGTTTCGCCGCCAGGGCAATGAAGAGGATACGGTGGATTCCATGGCGCTATCAGCCGGGCACAATTGCCCATTCTTGAGTGCGGCTCGAATGATGATACAATAGCGCAATCCCGTCGCAAAGCCAAGTTCTATCCATACCATGATCGTCAAGATATGCGGGATCACCAATGCCCGCGATGCAGCAACCGCGATCCACGCGGGTGCCGATATGCTGGGCTTTATCTGCTATCCACCTTCGCCGCGCTACGTGACACCCGCCCAGATTGCCGAGATCTTGAAGGCAGTGGCTCCCCTGCCTGAGCGGCTGCGCACGGTGGGTGTTTTCGTCGATGCCTCGCCGGACACAATCCGGGACGTCATGGAGCGCTCCGGGCTGCATCTGGCCCAGCTGCACGGGGGTGAGCCGCCCGCCGTGCTCGAGACGCTGGCAGGCCGGGCGTACAAAGCCCTGCGCCCCACCAGTCTGCCCGAAGCCGAGGCCGATGTCGAATGGTATGCCGGCCTGGGACCGGAAGCCGGGCCTGACCTGCTGGTGGATGCCTACCATCCTGCCGCCTACGGAGGTACGGGCCGGCGGGCCGACTGGGAGATTGCGGCTGCACTTGCGGCTTCCTGTCGCCTTCTTCTGGCGGGAGGGCTCGCGCCCGACAATGTGGCCGAGGCGATAAGCCGGGTCCGGCCCTGGGGCGTGGATGTGAGCAG